>JBFFMO010001097.1:0-2051 GCA_041554035.1 Allomicrovenator sp.
ACTGCAGCACGACGATTCTCGATATCGTTGACCGCGAATCCCACCGTGCAGTCCAACGGCTCAAAGTCTTCGCGCTCGCCGCTGGCTAGATGGACCTTGAATCTCGCCCCCGTGCCGGCTTCGACCACGATGACGGCCGAGGAGTCAGCAGTCCAGAAGATATGCGCGTCCGAGCCCAAGTCACAAATCTTGCGAGAGAATGAGTTCGGACCTGAGAGCCATAACGCGTGAACCGGCGAAAATGACACCCACGCCAATTTGCCTGGTCCAGAAGGAGCAAACGCGGCCCGATGCCCCGACACACCTTGCGGTGAGAGATGAGTCGAGGTGTCGGTACCGTGTTGAGACATCATCAAATGGAAATCGTGGTCACCTCCATGCACAAACCACTTTCCATCCGCAGTCCACGCAATCGGGGTCGGGCCAGAAACAAATTTCGGCTCGAGTTCACCCGTGGCGTTCATCGCGACCGGCACGACCGAAGTCTCGGTTCCGCCACGTGCGATATCGGCCACACTATGTCTTTCCAAGTTCACCGTGATGAGCTTCTTCTTGGGGGAAGAGCCGGTTGCCGTGGACTCGACCCAGGCACGATCACGGTGCGTATCAAAGCGAATGGCTCGCAAGGTCGTAGTTGGGGTTTCAACCACCACGACATGACGGGTGACCTCGAATTCCAGAAGGCCTTCGAGCCATTGCTGGGTGCCCAGAAACTCAGTGTTCTTGGGATCAAGCCCAAGGGCGCGGTCGCTGTATTTGAGCGCGTTGCCGAAATCTTTCTGGAAACGTCCTTTCCAAAGCGCGATGCGGTTGAAAATTACCGGATCTTCTACGGCCTCTGCAGCTCGTTCCAACAATTCGATCATGGCCAGGATATTACCGGCTTTCTCGTGGACGTCGGCCTGATGCAGGATCGTGCCGACATCGTCCGAAGACACGGTTTCACGGTAAATCGTGCTGCGGTCCTTCATGTTGAAGAGGTTCGTACGTGGGCGACCAAAAGGCTTCTTGGCTTCCAACCCACGGTCCTCGGGCAACGTGACGCCTTGAACCGACACATATTCATGCTCGATCATCGCGAAGAGCGTCTCGTCAAAGTCAAAGGGCATGCCGTTGAAAGCCGAACGCAAGAACCCGACACTTGTGGGACGAAAAAGTCGAGAAATCAGGAAGATCTCGGGCGCAGATGCGTCGGCGCCAACCTCTTTGCTCGTGGCCTCAACGATGTCTTCCGGACGCAGATTCAGGCCGGGATCGATTCCGCGAACCCACTCCAAGACCTTGTCGCGTTGAGCATGGTCAAAACGGATGCCGATGCCGGGTGGACGGTCTTCACGTTCGGCAATCTGATGAGAGCACATGCCAGTGACCGTGCATTCGCTGCCTGTGGGCTCGTAGGCCAACACGACGGTTAATTCCTGCCCCAATGGCACCGTTGAGTTCATCGGAACAAACAACGAACCGATGAGCAGGTTGCGACGGTATTCGCGGCGAAGGCGTCCGATATTCGCAAATCCAAATCGCAACGAATGTGCGTTATCCATGCGGATGATGCAGCTCTTGAGCTGAGTCGCCATGCGCTCGAAACCGTGGGACGACGTGGCGGCGGGCAGCTTGGCGAGCAAGCGAGAGGCCTCCACGGCATCGAAGCCACTCAGGACGGGTTCACGCCAGGCACGAAGCGCACGCTGAACGACCTCTTGAAGGTCGTCAACGGACTCGTAGCGCATGCTGGGCTTGCGGGACAGCGCAAGGACCACGGCATCGTTCATGTCATCGGGGACATCGGCCCGAAGATCGCTTGGCCCAAGAGCGGGAGGCCACTCCGGGATCGCGCCGATCAACAATCCAAAAAAACAATACGCCAGTGAAAATTGATCCGACGCTGGGGTGCTGTCGTAATGGTCTACAATTTCGGGCGCCTTCATAAGGCGAGTCTTGTCGGGCTCGACACCGGGCGCGAGGATATGCCAGCGGCCACTCTTATCGCGCATCAGGTCGTTGCCGTCCAAAATGCCGCACGACAGGCCCACTTCATGAAGGGACGAAAG
>JBFFMO010001098.1:0-2050 GCA_041554035.1 Allomicrovenator sp.
GGCGTGGCTCGGGAGAAGAAAGAAGAGAAGTTTCAGTTCGAAGAACAGAAACAAGAGCAGAAAGCCACCGTCCCGGCAGGGCGAGGCACATGGGATACCGAGGACTTCTAGGCTCGGTTGGTGATTCCTGAAACCCCTGCCTAGGCGGGGGTTTCGCATTTCTTGGACGAGACGATGGATATCTACGGCGCCATATTATGTGCGGGGTACGGGACGCGGATGCGCCCGCTGACCGAGGTCGTGCCCAAACCCCTTCTTCCGTTTCTGAACACTCCGATCATCACCTATGGATTGCATTTGCTGTCCGAGGCGAAGATCACTCGTGTGGCTCTGAATCTTCATCATTTGGCGGACACGATCCCTCCGGTGGTGGACCTTTTTGCGCCGCATTTTGGGGTGAGGCCTGTGTACTCCAGGGAGTGGGAGGTTTTGGGCACGGCCGGTGGCATAGCGGGCATGTGGCAAGCCCTGGGTCGCCCTTCGGGCACGCTAGTGGTGCTCAACGGTGATTCGGTCACGGATGTGGAATTGGCTCCACTGGTTGCCCATCATCGTGAGTCGGGAGCGGCCGTGAGCCTGGTGGTTCGTGAAAAAACCGACGGTCAGCCGGGTCGCGTTTTTTTGGGTCAGGACGGCCAGTTGAATGGCATTCGTGCCTTTCGTCGACCGCATCAATCCACGCAGCGCGAGGTCGAGTTCACCGGAATTCATATCCTGGAGTCTTCGGTGCTTGAGCGCTTGGAGGTTGAACCCGGGGATATTGTCGATGAGCTTTACGGGCCCATGGTGCAAGCAGACGAGCCGATCAAGGCCCTGCTCGCCGACGGGTTCTGGGCTGCTCTGGATACGCCAAAGCTGCTCTTTGATACCAGCGTGAGTGTGATGAAGGATCCCGGCAGCTTCAGGCTTGCACCTTTATCCGAAGAAAGCTCCAAGCTCTGGTTTCATGGCGCCCAGGGAATCGCCGATTCGGCGACGTTTTCTGCCCCGGTATTTGTGGGGATGAACGTCGAGATCGGAGAGGGCGCGCAGATCGGGCCGAATGTCGTGTTGGATGGAGTTCGGGTTGCTGCGGGCACCCGGATCGAGAACGCGATTATCTATGGCGCGGGAACGATCGAGGGTGAATGGCGCAATGTGGTGACGGTTGCTGGTCGGACCGCCACGATCCCAACCTAGTTGGGCGTGTATTGCATCGACGCGCCGGGCCCAAGTGGGATGCCTGCGGCGTACCAGACCAGTAACAAAATCGTCCAACCGATGGCCAGTGCCACCGCGTAGGGAATCATCGCCGCGAGGATCGTGCCCATCCCGGCTTTCTTATCGTACTTCTGAGCGAACACGATGATGATCGGCAGGTAGGGCATCAGAGGCGTGATGATATTCGTGATCGAATCGCCCACGCGATACGTGACCTGAACGCCTTCTGGGCTGAATCCCAATTGCATCAGCATCGGAACAAAAATGGGTGCCATGAATGCCCACTTGGCGCTCGCGCTTCCCACAAACATGTTCATCGTGGCCGACACCGCGAGGAACGCCAGCAAGAGCGGCATGCCTGTCAGGCCGACATCTCTTAAGGTCTCCGCGCCCTTGACGGCCGTGACCGCGCCCAGATTCGTCCAGTTGAAGTAGGCCACAAATTGGCCGGCGACAAAGGCGAGCACGATGTAGGCGCCCATGGCTGCCATCGCATCACCGGCCATGCGGGCCAGGTCACGGTCGTTCTTTATTTGTTTGGTCAGCCATCCGTACACGATCGCAGGAACCAGAAAGAAAATCAGAATCAGCGCTTCAAGGGACGCAAAAAACGGATGAAGGGCATCGATGCTCGGGGCGTCGGGTGCAATCTCGGCGAGCAATGGGGAGCCGGGCACGGTGGCAAGAAGGATCAGGCCCAGAGTCACGAGCAACACCGAACCGATCGCCATGCGAAACGCTCGCTTTTCGACATCGGACGGTTCCTCGGTTCGAAGCTTTTGACCTTCTTCGGGCTGCCATTCGCCGAGCATCGGCTCAACAAACTTGATCGTGACCCACATCCCGATGA
>JBFFMO010001099.1:0-2050 GCA_041554035.1 Allomicrovenator sp.
ACGCTTCTGAGTGGCCATGAGGCACGGGCCAAGGCCAGAGAAGTGGCAACGACTCGGGCATCGGAACTCGATGCCGTGTTTGGACTTCAGCAGCAGCTCGAAAAGAAAACCAACGAACGAGATGCCTTAATCGCCAGGGCCGCCGCCATCGATGCGAAACGCAAAGCGCTTGAGGTGTCGAAACGCTCGGAAAAAGTCCAACCATTTTTCCGCGAGCTTGAAGTCGCACAAAGCCAGTTCTTGGCCATCAAGACACGTCATGAAAGCGCCCTGAATGACCGCGATCGGGCGCGCGGAAAAGCTGTCGAAGTGGCAAAGGCATTGAGTGAGGCGCGCAAGGAGGCCGAGACCATCCCAGCGCTCGAAGATAGTCTGGTTCATTTGCGAAGCCTGGAGGAGCTGCTCAAAAGCTTTGAGGCGGCAGCCAAAACCGTAAACACGCTCGATGCAGATATCGCTCGGTTATTGAAAGAGCGGGGCGACAAGGCTGCGGCTTTGGAAAAACGCCGAGGCGAAAAGACCGCGACGTTGGAGTCCGCAGAATCGCTGCGAACCCGTGTCGCGGAGATGAAGAGACCGGTCGAGGACTTGGCTGGTTTACGCGCCTTGGATGCCGATGCCCGACTTTGGCGTGAGTTCAATATCGAGCTGGACCAGATTCGCGGCCGGAATACGGCGTGGAGCGCGGAAAAGGTCGCTTTGAATGCCGATATCGACGCCCAACACGCCGGTTTCGAGGCGTTGGATAAAAAGCTAGAAAATGCCCGTGTCGCGCTTCGTAACGCTGAATTGGAGTTGGAAGCGGTCAAGACGAAGGACCTGGCCTCGGCCGTCCGTGAACATGTCCATGTTGGCGATGCGTGCCCGGTCTGCGACCAGGTCGTTCGAGTGTTGCCGGCAGCTTCGGCCATCGATTTGTCGGGTCCACAATACTCCGTCAGTAAAAAACGCTCAGAGTTTGATGTCGCGACGAAAGAGAGTGCCAGCGCTAAAATTCGCCTTGAAAATGCCGAAAAACAACTGGCCAAAATTTCGGATGATTTGAGTGCGGGTTTGGTATTGCTCAAGGCAAAAGAATCCGAGATGAAATCGGAATGTATGGCGTTTCTGGCCAGATTTGGCGCCGCAGAGTCGCCGTTTTCGGAATTCGAGGCGGCCCTTAAAAAAGGGGCTGAGCTTGAAAAAGAACACGATAAATTGCTGGCTGAGCTCGCCACGACAAAAGAGAAAATCAGAAGCCTCGAAGAGTGGATTTCTGATGCGGACACGATTCTGAAAAGAAGTGGTGAACAAGCATCGGAACTTGAGGAGCGCCGAACGGCGGCGGAAGAGTCGCGTCGCTCGATTCAAAAACGGCTTCCGACCGAAGTGCCTGAATCCCCGGCTCAAGAGATCGCCGGTCTGGAATCGCGGATCGAGAGGATCCGAAAACAAAGTGAATCCTTGGGCCGCGAGGAGGCCGCGCTGCAGGCGAGCGTGGCGGGCTTGGAACGAACGCTGGAACAAAGTGCCAAAGATTTAGAACGGGCAGCAGACGTGAGCGCTGAGGCCCTTCTGAAATTGGATGAGGCTGTGGTTCTTCATGGTTTCGGGTCGCCGGATGCTGCGCGTTTAGGCCGCATGGATGCGGGCGCGGTGAATGAATTCGAGCTTTCAGTTCAGGAACACGATCGCGCCTTAAATCGGGTCATTGACTTGTTAGCGGAACTTGAGCGCCAATTGGCGGGCCGCAGCACGTCCGCCGAGATTGCGGAGTCGGCCAAAGCCGAGTTGTCTCGCGTTCAGCAGGAGTATGACGAGTCGAATCGTCGGCAAGGGCAGCTCTCGGCCGAGCGCGCTGCGATGGTAAAAGCGTTGCAAGGGTTGGAAAAACACCGCGCTGAACTCGAGGCTCAGCTGAAACAACAGACGATCATGTCAGCGTTGGCCACCGACCTTCAGACCAATCAATTCCAGAATTTTGTGTTTCAGGACCTTTTCCGGGAGCTCGTCGTCGGCGCTTCCACTCGCCTGCTGCAGCTTTCACAGCGTTACGCGTTGGAGGTCGACG
>JBFFMO010001100.1:0-2049 GCA_041554035.1 Allomicrovenator sp.
CGGCAAAGGGTCAAACTGTCTCCGCGAGGCTGACCGCACCAAAACGCTCACGAAGTTTGTGGCTCTGAACTTTGCCACTGGCCGTGCGGGGCAGTTCATCCACTCGAAACACGAGTCTTGGCACTTTGTAGCCAGCGATTTGACTCGACACCCAACGCCGAATTTCCTCAACGTTTGTAGGAAACTCCGTGACAACTGCGGCCGCGACGATTTGCCCCCACTCCGGGTCCGCAACACCGAAAACGGCCACTTCTCTGACCCCTGGAAATTCGGACAACACAGCTTCCACTTGAGCTGGATACACGTTTTCGCCACCTGAGATGATCAGGTCATCTCGTCGAGTCATGACCGTCAAATATCCCGACGAGTCGAGTGATCCGTAGTCCCCGGTATCAAACCACCCATCCCGGAATCGACGAGCGTTCTCGCTTGGGCGATCGAGGTATCCTTTCATCAACATCGGCCCGCGAACATGAATGGTACCGACCACCCCATGCGGCACGACTTCGAACATTTCATCGCGAATAGAAAGTTGAGCACCAAGAACCGGCAGTCCTGCTGAACCCACTCTGCTCATGGCAGACTCAAAAGGCATCGTTGCCACTTGTGACCCCGTTTCCGTCATTCCATAAGTTTGAAGGACTGCTATGCCATGGCTCAAACACCATGAGATATCCTGACGATTCACCGGACCGCCGCCAACAAGAATGGACCGCAGACTCGACCTGTCGGCTGCCTCTTGAAATTGAGGAGCCGCGATCAAGCGATTCAGCATCGTGGGCACCACCGAAATCAGAGTGACGCCGTCCATGAGAGCGCGACAAACGCGATCCACATCAAACCCGTCGTGCAACATCGTTGCCGTACCGTAAATCAACCCACGGTAGAGAATCGAGAGGCCGCCGATATGGTAGAGAGGCACCACCGACAACCATACGTCATCACGATGCAATCCCAAGTTGATTGAAGATGCCACGGCGCTGGCCTGAATATTAGCCCAAGTCAGTGGTACGGGTTTCGGCACCCCTGTGGTGCCGCTCGTGTACATGATGACGGCCAACGTGTCCGGGAGAAGCTCAACCGACTCACAATCGAGGCTAAGAGTCAGTTCACCCACTTGAACAAAGGGCTTTTCAGCGAGCTCGATTTCACGGTGGTCGACCCCGGAATCCACAATCAGGAGTTCGGCACCTGCGTCGTGAATCAGCCACGAAATCTCTGAGTCGGACAGCCGTCGATTAATGGGAATGAGGGTAGCTCCCAGCCACGCCAGAGAGAGCGCAGTCAAGGCAAACTGAAGCCCATCGTCGATGAGGACAGCTACCCGCGCGCCCTGATTGATGCCCAGCGAACGCAGCGCAGCGGCCGTTCTACTCACGCGAGTGCCGATGTTGGCCCAAGTCAGGACAGTCTCGGAGGTCATCAAGGCGACGCCGTCCGGTCGGGCTACCATTTGTCGTTCAAGCCAGTTCATACTCGACTCACGTGAGAGGCATTAGTGAAACCCTCAACGTTCATTGCTTTGTTCCGAAAAGTCGGTCATCGCCACACCGATTCCTGAGCCTTGGAGTACAATCTGAGCATTGCTTACCACCAAATCCGTAAGATCATCTTCAATCCACTTTCCCGTATTCAGGCCGGCGGTTTCATTCGTGCCGATGGCAGCGACCATGTGGGCGACCGCTGTGCGACCAATCGCCGACTCGATCGCCGACGAAAAGACCACACGAATTCCAGCGGTCGATATCCGGGAGACCTCGCTACGAAGCGCCGCTACCGATCCCAGAACACTGGGCTTGAGAACAATGGCGTCAACTGCTGCCATATCTATCAACTGTTTTCGCATCGACGCTGAATTTGCGCCCTCGTCCGCGGCGACCGCCACACCGAGTTTTCGCAACTCAACCAAACCCGATACGTCTCCAACCGATAATGGTTGTTCGAGATAATCGATATTCGCTTTCCGCGTTGCCTCCACAAAAAGCTGCGCCTGTTTCAGGCTCCAACCCGCGTTTGCGTCGAGCCGCAACGTCAACTGCGGAAAGGACC
>JBFFMO010001101.1:0-2046 GCA_041554035.1 Allomicrovenator sp.
CACCTATCGCCATCATCGGTTCTGGCAATATCGGAACCGATTTGTTGATCAAGATTATTGAGCGCTCTCCCTCGCTTGAAGCGGTGGTGCTCGTTGGCATCGACGAGGCCTCGGAAGGCCTGGCGCGAGCCCGCGCTCTTGGTGTTGATACAACCTATGCGGGCATCGAGGGTCTCGTCGCACATCCAAGGTTTTCCCAGATTCAGGTGGTTTTTGACGCCACGAGCGCCACAGCTCATGAACATCATGCCAAAGTGCTCGCCGAACACGGCAAGCGGGTGATCGACTTAACGCCAGCGGCCATCGGACCTTATGTCGTTCCGGTGGCCAACCTTGAGGACCATATCGACGCGCCAAACGTGAATATGGTGACTTGTGGTGGGCAGGCGACGATCCCGATTGTCTGGGCATGCGGACAGGTCGGAAACGTGCGTTATGCCGAGATCGTGGCTTCGATCTCAAGTCGTTCTGCGGGTCCGGGCACGCGTGCCAACATCGACGAATTCACGCAAACGACCTCGCGAGGTTTGGAAGTGGTGGGTGGCGCCGAGCGCGGCAAGGCCATCATCGTCTTGAATCCGGCCGATCCACCCCTGATCATGCGAGACACGGTTTACACGTTTGTGGAAGGCGCGGAACCCGACGCGATAACAGCTTCGATCGAAGCAGCGGTGGCTCGTGTCGCGGCGTACGTTCCGGGTTATCGCCTGGTGAAACCACCCGTTTTTGATGATTTCCGCGAAGTCCCGGTAAGGATTCCGGGATTTGGCGAGTTCAAGGGCTGGAAAGTGACGACCCTTTTGGAGGTCGAAGGCGCAGGCGATTGGCTCCCCAAATACGCAGGAAACCTGGATATCATGACCTCTGCGGCGTTACGCATGGGCGAGCTGATTGCAGAGAGGTTAGCCGCATGAAGTGGGCGTTTGTTTTTGCGCATATCCTTGTGTTTGCTGGGTGTCTGGCCGAAGGCGAGATCCCAGAAACCGATGCTGGAGTCGTTCAGTGGCCGGATACGTCTGCGCCCGATGTCTCTGCCACCCAGGACCTTGGATTTGACACGGGATTTGAGTTTGGTCGCGTCTGCGACGCGCTGGCTCAAGACTGTGAGCAGGGGAAATGCGTACCCAATGCCTCGACCGGCCAATCGACCTGCCTGCAGCTTGGAACAGAATTGCCGGCCGGTTCGGCCTGCGAAACGATCACCGAGTGCGCAAAAGGCACCCATTGCGCCACATTGCCCGATGACGGCATGAGCTTATGTCGCCAGATGTGTGAACCACTGGCCGAGCCTGATTCATGTCCCACCGATTTCGCGTGCATCGCGACGTTATCGAGTGACCCAAGTGTGGGGCTTTGTGTCGGTGCGCCTGCGGCGTGTGATATCTATCTGGACGATTGTGCCACGGGAGATTGCATCGTGCGACGCGATCCGATTTCAGGTTCCATCGGCACCTACTGCGGTCAAGCGGGGACTCGCCGAACCGGAGAAACCTGCGGCGGAGCGGCGGGAGACTGTGAAGTTGGACATGTTTGTGTGCAGCTTGCAAATCAATCGAGCTCCACGTGTCAGCCGGTTTGCCGTCGCCCCGAAAACGGACCTATACGTGCTTGCCCTCAAACCCTGACCTGCAACGGGTCGGCTGCCTCAAGTGGTGTTACTTTTTGCCAGTAGTCCCCTGTTTTAGCGCAATTTCAAAGGCGCGCACGGTATTCTTCGACCTGAGCTGCAACCCGCGCTAGAGTCCTAGGTGTCTGGTCCGCGGAGGCAGTATGGACAAGCGTTGGTTATGGATAGTGGTGTTAGGAATGGCGGCATGTGGAGGCGATGACGATGTCACGCCCGACACGAATACGTCGTCGAATAATACTGTCAGTGGAATGTCGAATAACAGCACGAACAACGTCCTCGCCAATAATACCGAGGCAGACGCGGGCGCCGACTTCGAAAGCGCAGACCCTGATCAGGGCGTGAACAACAACACAGGTAATAACGCGACAAATAACGCGGCGAATAATACGACCACGACCAATAATTCGACCAATAAC
>JBFFMO010001102.1:0-2044 GCA_041554035.1 Allomicrovenator sp.
AGTGAACAGGCAACTTTATATCGAAATGGAAATGGAAGGCGTTTCCAAGGAAGAGATCGCGCTGAAATTGGATCTCTCGGTTCCGGCCGTCAAAACCCGATTGCACCGCATGCGAGTCGGTCTTCGGGAACGATTGGCTCCACATCATATGGCCGGCTGAAAAAAAGTGAGTGGTCATGAGTGATTCAGAACACAAACAGGGCATGAATATCGGCGCGCTCTCAAAAGCTACGGGCGTTCCGGTTGAGACTCTCAGAACCTGGGAGCGTCGTTACGGCTTCCCCAACCCGACCCGGGATGACCATGGCCATCGCGTCTACGATGTGGACGTGACGGAACATGTTAAGTTGGTCGACGCGGCGATCAGGGCAGGACATCGTGCATCCTCAGCGGTTGCGCTCGATCTCAAGACCCTAAAAGGGCTCTTTGGCGATTCGCTGGGACAAGAATCCCCGAGTGTTGAGATTTCGAGCGCTGAGCACCATGCGATTCAACCTTGGCTCGACGCCACCATAAATTATGACGGGGAGACTCTGGAGGCCCTGTTTAGACGTGATTGGACCACTCTGGGCGGTCTGGAATTCCTCAAAAAGCGCGTTCACCCGTTTCTGGTCGAACTCGGCGTGGCTTGGACCGAAAACCGCTTGGAAATTGGGCACGAACATTTTGCCAGCGAGCGACTTCGGGACTTCTTGACGACCCTCTGGCGACCTTTGAGCGACCGCAGCACCGGTCCACGAGTTGTATGTGCAACGCTGCCCGGAGAAACTCATTCGTTGGGACTTCAAATGGCTGCGATGATCTTGTCCATCGTGGGATGCCGCGTCATGTATCTTGGAGCTGACACACCCATTCAAGACTTGGTGGACGCTGCGATGGCTCACCAGAGCGCGGCCGTTTGTGTGAGTGTATCCATCGCCGCCAACCGGTTCACCACCACGCGCGATCTCTCCAAACTCAGGGAATCTTTGCCGGCGAATATGGCACTCGTTGTGGGCGGAGCCGGTGCTCGTCCGGGAATTCCAGCGGTAGACGTGTTTCGCGACCTTGACGAACTCTTGGCTTGGGGGCGATTAATCGTGGACCCCCAACACGAAGCCGCCCCATGAAACGTCTGTGTTTTTTCCTCGCGCTGATGCCCGCACCGTCCTTTGCCGCAGATACACCGCCGCAGGTTGCCGGGACGTGGGCGCAGATACAGGTTCAAACATCGATCGCCAACATCCCTTTCGCCGGTGAAGTGGTCTCACACACGATCGCAATCCTGAGGGTCGTGATTGAACAAGATTCAAGACGCCTCAAAGTCCACAGCACCCCCTGCCATATCACCGTCGATTCTGAAATCGACATGGTTCGAACCGTGGTGCCACTTGCCATGATCCGGGCCATCGGTACCCAAGAGTTCAAAGCGCGACTCAAACCAAGCAAGGCCGGCTGGATCTACTATCAACCCCCGGTGATGCAGACCTTGGGCGTTCAGCTTGAGGATAAGTGGAAAGACGAAATGCCGGTCTCTCCCGACGACCCGCGACTGATCGACGCTGACGCCGACGGGAAACCGGGCGTCACCGTACGAATCGAGGGCGTCATCGACGGCGCCATCTATATTGCTCAGCGCTCTTGGTCCCGCCTCGAAGGCATCATCGAATCGGATCGAATCAAAGGTTCACTGACCTGGCAGACCGACCAAGCCGTCTTGGACGCGACCTCCGTCCTGCTCTCCAGTTCTCCTCAGACGCGGCCGTCCCCTCTTGCCAGCGCCAATTATTTCCGGGCGATTCGTGTCGCTCCCGAGAACACCTGTGAAGACATCCTAAAGATGCCACGGGAACACTTCGATTTCTGACCCACCTTTGACGCCCATTCGGCATCAAAAGGGGGCCCCCTACGTGGACATGATATGACCCAGTTTCTGCGCAAATCCAAGATCCCCGTTTCGGCCAAAGCCCTCTTTGATTGGCATGCCCGACCCGGCGCTTTCGACCGTCTTGTGCCCCCTTGGGACGACATCGAGGTCGTGCATTCTGACAACAGCATCGAGGAC
>JBFFMO010001103.1:0-2043 GCA_041554035.1 Allomicrovenator sp.
CGCACCAAAGGTGGGCGTGGCGCCGTGGCATGAATGACAACCTTCCTCGATGAAGGGGAGGGCCGTGGCAAACGCTGCGCGAGAGGGAATGCACGCTGGCTGATTGGTGGCGTTATTCGTCGCGTTGTTGGTGGCGTTATTCGTCGCGTTGTTGGTCGTGTTGTTTGTGGCGTTGTTGGTCGCGTTATTGGTCGCGTTATTGGTCGCGTTATTCGTCGCGTTATTGGTCGCGTTATTCGTCGTGTTGTTGGTCGTGTTGTTTGCGGGCGTGACCACAGGTTTTGGAGTCGAGTCGTCTCCACAAGCCACGAGTCCGAGCAGTGCCAATATCATCAATTTATGCATGAAATCCTCGTTTCGTTTTCAGCAGAGTAGCTGACTCGGGCGTTCGGTCAAACAACGATGACTGGTGAGCAGTGAGCGGTGAGCAGTGAGCGGGTGGGACGGCGCAAGTCGCAACGCCAGGCTGGAGCCTCGCGGACCGGTCGCCAATCGCAATGCCGGGCTGGAGCCTGGCGGACCGGTCGCTCACTGCCGGCTGCTCACTGCCGGCTGCTCACTGCTTACTGCTTCACGATTTCGACAGTGTCCGACAGGTTAAGTGCGCGGACGCCTGCCTCGATTTTGGAGAGGTCACCCACGACGATCCAGACGAATTCGGCCGGCTTGATGATGGTTTTGGCCGAAGCACTCACGTCGGCTTCGCTGAGTCCGTTCATCTTCGAGACGTAGGTGTTGAAGTAGTCGTCAGGCAGGTTGAATTTCACGATATCGTCGACGCTGCCTAAGACGCGGCCGGTCGTTTCGTTTTGACCCGGAAGTTTGCGAGTCGTGTTCAATTTCACACGCGTCAATTCTTCGGCGGTGATGGGTTTCTCGCCCAGATACTGGCTGATCTCTTTTTGGATCTCTTGAATAGACTCGGCCGTTTTGTCCGACTGAACCTGGGCAAACACGGCGTAGGCTTGCTGGTTTCGTGTTTCGAACAAGAAGCTGCGAGCACCATACGACCAGTGTTTGTCCTCGCGCAGGTTCATGTTGATTCGGGACATGAACGAACCACCGATGACCTGGTTCATCGCTTCTGCGGTGATCGGGTCTTGTTCGGCGCGGGTTCCATAGATGTTGCCGGCGACAATCATCGACTGTTCTGCGCCTGGTTTGTCGATGAACAGCACGCGTGATTTGGTCGGCGCGACCGCGGTCACCGCTGCCTTGGCGGGCTGGGCTATGGAGGTCCATTCGCCAAATGCCTTTTCGATGGCTGGCAATAACGCTTCCATTGTCGTGTCGCCCACAACGATGAGCGTCGAGGCATCGGGTCGTGCGTTGGCTTGATGGTAAGCCACGATGTCGTCTCGAGTGATGCTCTTGACGCTTTCGGGTGTGCCCGAACCTGTGAGCGGCGCGCCGTAAGGATGTCCCGCACCAAAAAGAGCCGGTCCCAAGAGGCGTTGGGCCATCGTCATTGGCTTGGATTTCTCTTGTTCGATGCCAGCCAGAAGCTGCGCTCGACGTCGTTCGACTTCGGCCTCGGCAAAGGCAGGCGAGGTCACAACCTGCGCCAGAAGTCCCATCCCTGCACTCAGGTTGGTCGAAAGAACCGACATGTTCACACCCGCGTCGTCCAACGAGGCAGAACTCCAAAGGCTAGCTCCCAAACGGTCGAGTTCAGCGGCCAGTTCCAAGCTCGATAGGTCTTTTGTGCCTTCGTCCATGACGTCCATGGCAAGTTTGGCTGTCCCGGGTTTCCCGCCAAGGTCGGACGAGAATCCGGCTGGGATCACCCAGCGTAATTGAACCAGGGGCACATCATGGCGGGCGGCAAGAACGACCTTCATTCCGTTCTTCAGCGTGGCGCGTTGCAGCTCCGGCAGCGCGAGGCCTGGCACTTGTCCGACCTCGGGAAGCTTGGTGCGGTCTGCGCCCGCACTGGCAACAGTCGTCGTGGCTTCGGGTCGGACGCGCAACACAAATACGCCGGCTCCAAACCATTCGTTGGCCGTGGCTTTCACTTCGTCTTTGGTTGCGGTCGCAAAGGTC
>JBFFMO010001104.1:0-2037 GCA_041554035.1 Allomicrovenator sp.
ACACGGGAACGGAGACGTTCGTCGAAGTCATCGCGCCCATCTTAGGATGGGAGGACATCTCGCTCGATGGCTATGTCCTTCGGGCCATCAACGGTTTAAATGGAACGGACTACATCAACACAGGTGCCATCAACGGCATCGATTTCTCGGGCACCAATCTCAACGACGGAAGCGACGGACTCGTGGTGGTATGCAATATCGACACGGCCAACGCGGCCCTGCTTCAGAAGTGCACCGTCCCGTTTGAGGGCACTGATTTTCAAAATGGACCCGATAATTTCGTTTTAGAGTACAAAACACGCGTCATCGATGCGATTGGATACGGCTCGTTCAGCCCGACCCATGTTTTCGCTGGCGAAGGCACGCCAAAATCGTTCTCAACCTCGAGTGCAGGAAAGTCACTTGGAAGGTGGCCCATCAGTGACGCGAGTCGCCAAAACGACACCAACGACAATTCGGTCGACTTCCACTTGAACACGCCCTCACCTGCCCAAGACAACCCGATTCCGAATTGAACGGGAATAACGTCTTGCCCTCATGTCTTCTTGACCGCCCATGCTTCCGGATTTTTTTCATGAATGACCAAAACGAACAGGATTTCGAAGACGAATTGGACCCCAACGGGCATGACGTCTCCAAGTCCCTCAATGCACCACGCAAGAAGCATGGAACCCGTGTCCTCATCACGTTTTTATGCTCTGGTTGCGCCGTTGAATCGCAGCTCGATTATAAACCTCGTGGCGTCGCGCTGACGGACATGCTTTGCGAAGAGTGCATGAACGCTCAGGAAGGATCCGAGCGTTGGAAGCTGATCCGCGACAAGAAATTCAACGAAACGCGCATGAGTCAGTTTCGGGTGAAATGCCATGAATGCGGCGGTATCGACATGATGTCACGCAAACCCCGCGGCGAGCACACCTGCGACCGTTGTAAGATGGAGCAAGCCCAGCCCGACAAGTCTCGCCTCAAAGACATGCAGCCTGTAGAAACCGCCGATAATCTGGTCTTCGTGCGCCGCAAAAAGACCTAAGTCGTGTAGAAATTCGGCGTGTTTTGGGCGTCAAACCACACGATCTGATTCGCGGGAACCGATTGCCATTGCGCCCCAAAGACTGGCGCAGTGGTCATCATCATCGCCCGAAATGCCGGGTAATTTTGAGTGCGCGGTTTATGCCCGGCAAAGAGGGGTTCTTCCTGAATCTCGTGGCCATTCACCGTACGAAATTTGAGCGTGTCGTCGGTCGACATCGCCAACATCCACTTGCTGGTGGCCAAGATGACGGGGCCCACATGGATCCCCAATTCGAGCACGTGTGCCATGGAGCGCGAAAATGTCGACACCACGGCTTTCACATCACGCTCAGGATTCTCGAGCAATTCAAGCCGGCTGAGCTCGGACAGAACCACATGAAACGCCCATTCGGCTTGTGAATTTCCACGAATATTTTGGCCGATATGGTCTGGAATCTCGGAAGTGACGTCGGCCGGCAACTCATCACATGTGGGGCTCACCCAGAGCCATTTCTTGAAACGAAAGGGTGCCAGATTCGCGGCAGCGAGGGCAGCCAATCCCGGGGCGCGAACGTTCCCGGTCACGGTTCGAGCGGGCAAATCAGATATCATCGTGAGCAGCGAGGGAAGCCCCGCTGGCGGTTTGGGGTGGTTTCTCAACAACGAGCGCTCGTCTTGGAGCCAACCAAGACCTACGCCCCCTGAAGCACCCGGTGGGTGCAAAGACATTTCGTTATCGAGCGCCCGCAGAAGATGGGAACTCACGGTTGGATCAGAACACCGGTAACCAATAATATGTGACAAGATTCGACTCCTACAGCTTGGAATAGAGCCCACAGTGCTTTAGACGTTAATCTGGCCAGATCGATTCAACCTGGCTCGCATGATAATCGACTCGTTGTGATGATATTAAGTTCCAAAAACATTTTCTTGTTGGGTATTTTTTCCCTGCAAACGTCATGCTACGCGCATCAAGGCCATCCCAACGATGTGCCGGCAAGCCAGTGGTTCGCGTGGAGTGAAGAG
>JBFFMO010001105.1:0-2035 GCA_041554035.1 Allomicrovenator sp.
CAACGTGACGCCGTTCATCACGCCTCGCGTGGTTCAGGGGGCCGCGGGCGTGGACTTTGCGACCTGGGTCAACATGTCGGGTGGCAAATCGCTGAACGCTCAGGTGCCGGCGACCAAAACCGCGCGGGTCGCGATCTACCTCGACCGCACCAAAGCCAACGGCGATAACCCCGATGGGCGTTATGTGCTGTGGTTGCAGCATGGAAGCACGGCCGCAGGTCAGGGCGCCTCGAGCGCGACCTACCGCGTTCACGTCAAAAATCCGAGCGGCACACCGACGGTGCTTTTGAACGATGATAACGAGTCGATCGACCGCATCGACACGTACCAGTATGTCTTCCAGACGACCTCGACCAGTGGTCCTTCGGACACCGGTGGCGTGGCGATTGGATACCTTGATTCCAAGCGCGACCGCGATTGGGTGGTCCGCATCGATGCAGCGTTTGACGGCGATTTGACGCGTTGGGAATTCTACAATCCTGAAGGGATCCACACGGCGCTGGACGCCTCGGCGACTTTGACGATCAAGCAGGTCAACTTCGACGATTCTCAGGTTTGGGCGCGTGAAGTCGGGCAGGCTTGTTCTGGAAGTGGCGCCCGCGGGATCTGCGGCGTGGGCACGGGTTATTGCGAAATCGGCGAGCTTCGATGCCAGCAGACCGTGTATCCATGGGCGTTTGAGGTCTGCGATGGCCGTGACAACACCTGCGATGGTCGGATCGACGAAGTCGACACGATGCAGTACCCCGAGGTCTCTTATCGCACGAGTTCGTCGGCTTCATGGACGACCTGGGTCACCCACGACGAGACCAAGTCTGCGGCGTCGTTTATGAACTTCACGCCGCGTGGCGGCGATGATCGAGTGGGCAGTCCCGCGATGGTTTCTACGGACGGTTCGGGCCCGATGGGCGCGTGGGACGAAAGTGTGATCACCTCGCATCGTAACCGTCGTACGGGAACGGTGTCGTTGAATATCCAGATGGCGGCCGATTACACGGATGCCTCGATGGACTCGATCGGCAATTACGACGCCGAAACCCGGATTCGATTCACGGGTTCGAGCAACTCAGTGGACGAGATGTTTGTGGCCTGGCATGACGACCGCAAACCTGGGGCGACGTCGGATGAAGTGCCTCAATACGAAGAACCTGATCGCTTCGATCTGGAGTGGGAGGTTGAGCGCACGGGCTCAGGGGCCACGGCTCGTCGCGAAGGCGACGGGGCAGTTTTGCAGTCGATGTGGAGCGGTGCTTACTCCGACCTCAACGAGATGCAAGCGCGTTATTACTGGACCAAAGACGATAACGATAACGACTCGAAGCCTCGTCTGAAATGGCGCCTGAACGCGCCTTATCAGCCCGAAACCTCTTTGGATCGTGATCGCAATCTCTACGTCCGGGTCGCGGGTGTGACCCCGAACGATTCGACGTGTGCCGCGTCTTCTCCGACCGCGACGGGCTGCCAGCTTGCGCGTTATTCGTGTCGTGCAGGTGTGACCGTATGTGGCGCGGCGGACGATGCAGTATGCAGCCGTTGTCGCGATTTCGACGGCGATGGTTTTGACGGCTACGACGCGTTGACCTGCGACACGGGCCGCGACTGCAACGACGCCGATCCCAACATCCATCCCGGCGCGGACGAGCGCTGCAACGGTCTCGACGACGATTGCGACGGCGAGGTCGACCTCAAAGACGATGCCGCGTACGCGGTGTTGTGGAGCGAGCCGGTTCCCGCCAGCGCAGAAACCTGCCCGGCAGGCGATGCGACGTGTGGACCCAAAGAATGCCGTTACGCGTTTGCGTGCGTGTGTCCTGATGGTCCGGAAGACCCTGATGATCCTCCGGCAGTGCCTTGTCGTTGCGGTGAAGGCCTTGAAGCCGACCCTGCACCGACGGATATGTCGGTGATGCCTGCATCCACCCCAGCACAAGCCGATGTCGAGGCTGAATCCGACGGTGGTTGTTCGGCAACGGGTGGGGCCATGGATGCGTCTTGGCTCCTACTTCTGGGACTGGGGCTGGTGAGACGCCGCAAG
>JBFFMO010001106.1:0-2034 GCA_041554035.1 Allomicrovenator sp.
ATACGCCTGCTTGACGCCCGTTGTCGCCGGGATGTAGTTTTGGTCCCGTGAAATCCCTCATTTTATTGATGCTGTTGCCCGCGCTGGTGGTCGGGTGCGAGAGTTCGGACTGGGCAAGTCCTGGACCCCAAGACGTTTTTGAGCAGTTTCTGCTCGATCTCGCCATGGGTGAAAACGAGCTTGCGTTCGCGGTGATCGAGGCCGATGACCGAGCCGTGATTACAGAAGCGCTGAAGACCCTCAAGCTGCCCCAAGATGCGATGCCGCAACCCTACGACATGCTCGTGGTTGCGGGCGTAAACAACCCCTATGAACTCAAGAGCATTCAAGTCGAGCCTGAGCTCAAGGCCGAACCCAAACCCGGCACGCGGGTCCGATTGAAACTCCATTTCAATGGTGATCGTGATTCGGAAGCCTTCATGATCTGGGACGGCAAAGGCTGGTTTGTTGACCTACCTCTGGATTCCAAAGGCTGATGGCCTGAAAGGACAATACGGATGAGTAATCAAGACGATATTCCAGAAGGGATGCAACGACCTGGTCGTGCCATCCAACAGACCGCGCCCGGCGTTTTTGGCGCGCGCGAACTTCCCAAGAATCATGTCGCTGCTTCGTTGTCGACGGGCGACGTGGTCGGTGGTCGTTTCGAGGTTCAACGTTATCTTGGCGCATCAGGCGGCGGTATCTCGTACCTCTGCGTTGACCAGTCGCACGAAAACGAAGTCGTCATCAAAGTGCTGGCGATGGCTCCGCCGTCGAAGACCAAATTCGATGAAATGTACGACCAGGTCAGAATCGCAAGTGGCATCAGTCATCGAAATCTCACCAAGATTATCGGCATGGGCCGTACGCCTAGCGGCGAAGCCTTTGTGGCGATGGAGTACGTCAAAGGGGCGACTTTATCTTCGCTGATTGCCCAACGACGACAGGAATCGGGCGCGTTGAGCCTGAGAGACGCTTTTACGGTCATCGCCCATATTGCCAACGGCCTCGACCCAGTCCACGCCCGCATGGCTCATGGTGTTCTGACTCCTTACAACGTTTATATCGAGAAGCGTGGTGTGGTGCGCGTTGGAAATTTGGCCTTCGGAAAGCTCGCAGCTGAGATGTTGCTTGAGCGAAACGAGGGGCCATACGTCGACTCGATCTACGTCGCTCCCGAAATCGCGGACGCCCCAGAGTTGCTGAACAGCGCGGCGGACATCTACAGCCTCGGGATGCTTACCGCTGACATGCTCTGTGCCAACGGTCTGTCCAACGACCGCGATGAAGCGCGGTTCAAGATCGCGCAGGAGCTCTCGGGTTACCCGCCCGAACTCATGAAATTGATCATGCGAGCGATCGGTGAGGATTTGACTGGGCGTCCAAAAGACGTGGCCACGTTTAGCGACACGCTCAAAAAGATCGCGGAATCCACCGGGGTTCTGTTATCCGGACCGCCTCCACCCGGCGGTTTGCCGGTCGAAGCAGCCGTTCACGAGGCCGACGCCGAAGAGGACATCTTCGCCATTCCCGAACTGTCCGGTCTGGCCGAGCCGACCGACACCAGCAATGAACGCTATCTCGTGCAGCGAGAGGGGCTCGATTATGGGCCGTTCAGCGCCGAAATGATCATCGAGCAACTCCATCGTGATGAAATCGACGAATTTTCGCCGGTCCTTGATCGCGTATCCCAAGACCGTCTGCCACTCGGTGAAACCCCGAGGTTCAAGCGCGACGTTCAGGACTATCTGCCCAAACGCGAAGAAAGAAGACGGATAGAAGCTGAGCTACGCGCCAAACGACAGCAACAGATGAAGAAGGGCGGACTCGGTCTGCTTTATTCGGGAATTGCCGGCGGCGTGATCGTGCTTGGAATCATGATGACCCTGTATTTCCTGCAGCCCGCTCCCGAGCCGATTCCGCTCGATCGTGCGTTCGCATCGTTGGATTATAAATTCCAGCCACCGCCCAAGGACTTCCAGGCCGTCGCGGTGGACTCTTCGTTGTTGAACTCGATGTTCAATCCCAAGGCCAGTGAAGAAGAAATCGCCA
>JBFFMO010001107.1:0-2032 GCA_041554035.1 Allomicrovenator sp.
AAGAGAGGCGCCGCAGCCGTAGCTGCTTCGAATCCGGTCACATCGACTGCGACCAGGCCGCCAAGTCCATACGCGATGTAGGCGATCGTGCGGGCACCCTGCTGGGAAACCGCAAGGTCCTGTGAGTTGTAGTAGAACTTGCCGTAGCGGTCGAAATCGGCCCATGGCGTGGGGGCATCTACATCACCCTTCCACACTTGTTCGATTTCGAAGTTGGCTTGACGGTAATCAGGCATGCCGGTGACAGGGTCGATAAACGAACTGTCCACGTCCGAGCTCACCTGCGTGGTCACGTCCATGTCGACAAACCAATCCTCGGTGGACGCAGTGTCGACGTAGAGATTGTAGCGTCCGACCTGCTCAAGCGTGTCGGGGTCGAAAATACCCATGCCGACAAAAGCTTGCGCAGAGAAGAGCTTTCCGCCGAATTGAGTCAAGCTAAGTGGTCCACCCCATGCGTGCTCCCCTGCGTATTGAAGCGTGTAAGTCTCGGCATCGATCAGTAGGGTGCCGTCAGCCTCAAGAGTCGGCGTTGCGCCAAGCAAGTTGGCCAAAGCCGTCTTTTGCAGACCGAAGTCGGCGTTTGCGATCCACAGGGTCGTTCCATCAGTCTCAAGCGCCGCGATGTGCGAGCGCATGCCGATGAAATCTTCGGTCAAAATAGCCCCGCCGCCTTCGGCAAAGGTCACACCCAGTTTTTCGTAATTTACGCCAACGCGGGTGATGTTGGTCATCGCGGTGACATCACTGACATTCACGACGCCAATGCCCTCACCGCCAAGCGACAACAGTGCGTACTTGACTCCTTCGTACTCCACGACGTCAATATCATGGATATAGGCACCGACGTTCAACGCGTAGACCGGAGCGTCCGAGAGGCCAACCTGCGTGGCCTGCAAACGACCACCTTGATTATACAACGCGTAGGTGTCTGTGCCCTGGGTGATTTCAGTGGCCGAAATAGTTGCGCCGCCGATCTGCCCTGCTTCGCGAGCAGGAACAAGGTCTACGGCTTGAACCACAACGTCGACCGTTGCAACGTCTGTCGCGACAAGCGCGCCGGGCGTATCCGTCGTCCAGGTGGCTTCAAGTTCGAAGCTGAACACGGTGTCGCCAGCGACTTCGATGTTGCCAAAATTCACTTTGGCATTGTCTGCACCGCCATCGGTGAGCCCAGCTGCCGGACCACCTATCTGTCGCCACGCGTGGGCTGACGGCGTTCCTTTGTGTGTGGCCAGCAAATCGACATCCTGCGTCGATCCTTCCTGAATGACCACGACGCTAGCTGTGAGCGATTCGATGCCCGCGATGATGGTACAAGCACCATCCATACAGGCCTCGCCCTCAGCACACGTGCTCAGCGCGTCCCATTTCATGCCGTCGGCATCACATTTCAAGATGTCGTCGCCGTCGCATTTGGTTTCGTAGGGCGTACAAATCGCCACGTCGACGTCTTCGGTGGCGTCAGGCCCCATGTCGACGGTGTTGTTTGCGTTGTTGGTTGCCGCTGGGTCGTCATCTGAACACGCGGCAAACGCGCTCAGCGAAAATACCAGCAGATACCGAAGCCCAAAATGTCGTTTAATTGTCTCTTTCATTTCCCCTTCTCCCAATTAAGTTTTTGTAACGTCTAAAACTCGTGTGGACACACAGCAAAACCCGGGCCAGCCAATCAAGGCGCATGGTTTCATGGAGATACACCGAAATCCTGCGAATTATTTGCACCCCAATATCTCCGGCGAAAAAAATTCGCAGTATATTATCGGCTCCGAGGTTTGCTCTTTTCTGAAGGCGGCTGACCCGACATCATGCGCTCATTCTGGGGGCAGCCCAGTCGTCGCCTCGAGCTGAACTTCGAGTGGCTCGCGCAGCGCGCCGCCCAATACCATCATCACAGACCGTGCATCGGACAAGATCTGAGTCGTTGCCAGACCGGGAGTGACCTCGACCAATGCAGCGGGCGACGAGGCAGAGATGCGGACTTCAAACCCCTCGTTATCCGGCATCATGAATTCGCAATCTTGGTCACACG
>JBFFMO010001108.1:0-2024 GCA_041554035.1 Allomicrovenator sp.
CAACTTCTTCTCGGAGAGCGCACAAGAGTATTATGTGCGTGGAACCACGACACTGACCCTTGAGGCCGAGTACGCTGACGCCACCGAAGAAGAACGCTTGAAGCGCGTGGCGGAGCTGATTCCCTACAAACAAGTGGTTATCGGCTACTTCCTCAACACTTATTTGATCGACAAATCCGACCACGATTCCAACGCGGAATACGGTGGATTTAAAGCCCTTACCAAAAACGGCTCCTACGAAGATCTGGACATCGTGAAGGTCGACGACCTCAACTACACCTTCCGGTTTGTCCAAGAGATTGGCGGTCAAAACGACCTTTTAAGCGAACTAAGCCGCAACGCCGATGGCGCATCGCAGGCGGATGGAAGCATCCGATTCAACCTGGCGATTGGCAAAGTCTCGAACGCCGACATGGCCCGCCTCGACTACGAAGCCGAATGGTACCGCAGCTCGCCGTGGTCGGATTTCACTCCGACTGCCGCTGGCGCCGACCGCGTTGAATACCAGGAGCTCGAAGTCTTGCCTCAGCCGCGCTCCAACGACGCCTGGCTTGATTACAACCGACTTTTTGCCGACGGAAAGCTCGAAATCGGAACGTTTTTTGGTTGGGATTACCATGGCGATTACCACCGCAAACACGCGGAATCGACCTACAACTGGCTGTTGAGCCAAGGGTTTAAATCACCCACCGATACCTGGGCAAAATACGCCACCAATCGTGCGCCATTGACGTACACGATGGAAGCCAACGGCAAACCGGTCGAAGTTGCCGTCACCCTTTGGTGGGGCGAGCCCGGTACCGTGACCGATGCCGACACGGCAGCGGGTGGACGCAAGCTCGAAGAAGAAATGAGGGCGTCGTTCAAAAAGAACGAAGTCACCATGTTCAGCGGCCATTCGGGCCCATTCTACGGCTTTGCTTTGGCCAACTGGCGCAAGACGCCTGAAGGCGATTTGGACGACTCCGAGATCGCCGGCCTTGATATGCCAGCTGACGTCTACCAGGTCGTCTTGGCCGAAGGCTGCGACACCTACGCGCTGGGTCAGGCGTTCTGGGCCAATCCAGCCAAGGCAGGCCGCAAGAACCTGGACATCATCACGACGACCAGTTTTTCGAACGCCTCGACCTCAAAGATCGTGACCGACTTCTTGGGTGCACTTGTTGGAACCAGCAACGGCAAACATAAGCCCGTTCGTTACGGCCAACTGTTGAAATCGATGGACTCGGGAAGCTCATGGTTCAACACGATGTACGGCGTGCACGGCATCGACGACAACCCTCAAGGCCATCCCTACGCCAACACTGAAGCCCTTTGTGGCTCGTGCAACACCAACGAGGATTGCGGCGGTGAAGGCAATCGTTGTGTCGAGCTAGAAGGCGAGCGCAAATGCACCTACGAGTGCACCAGCGACGCTGGCTGTCCCGAAAGCTATACCTGCCGAAAGACCTCGACCAACGGCTGGCTCTCGGCCAGCTACTGCATGCCAGCATCATTTTCGTGCGACGAAATCCCCGCACCCACCGGCCCAACACTCGCCATCAGCGAAGTTTTGGCTGACCCAGCAGACGGATTGGAAGGCGATGCGAACGGCGACGGAGCCCGCAGCGCGACCCAGGACGAGTTCGTGGAAATCCATAACCTGACCAACGAAGCAATCGAGCTGGAAGGTTTCAGCCTTTCGGACAACGTGATGGCACGCTTCACCTTCCCTCTGGGCGCTCGCATCGAAGCCAACAGCTACGTTGTCGTCTTTGGCGGTGGAGATGCCGCAGAATTCACAGGAATGCCTGAGGTTGGCGTTTACGTCGCCAAGGGACTCGCCTTGAATAACTCAGGCGATACCGTGACGCTGAGCAACCGTCGCGCCGAAGTGATGGCAACCTTCGCCTACGGTCGCGAAGGCGGTCAGAACCAGTCCATGGTGATGAACGGCGAAACCGTGAAAACGGTCGCAGTGTCAACGCCAGGAACCGCCAACTAAGTGAGCGGTGTTGTGACCGGTCCGCAGGCCCTATGGCCTG
>JBFFMO010001109.1:0-2024 GCA_041554035.1 Allomicrovenator sp.
CGGTTTTCACTGGCCAGAAGCACCGAAGAACCCGCACCAATGCCCACCGACTGGAAGTACCCTGTGGCCCGTGCAGCGTATTGCTGAAATTGACCGTAGGTGTAGCTTTCGCTGATGCCGTTATGGTGGTGCTGCAACGCGATGCGTTGGGCGTGGTTGGCGGTGGTCGAGTCAAAAAGCTCGACCAGATTTTCGTACGTGTAGGTTTGGCGAGCGTCCTGCTTCAGCTTGCCTTCAAGGACCGGGAAGACCCACTTGTTCAGCCCCTGCATATGGACGTCGATCCAGTAATGACGCCAGTCGATGTCTTCGACGACGCATCCGTATCGCTCGCGCTCTGATGGGATAAGGCTGTCCCCGAGGTGCTTCAGATTCTGCGCGATGAACGTGTATCGATTATCGTGCGTGAAGGGCAAAAAGAGTTCGAAAATCTTCTCGCCGGTCGCGGCCATCCGGCCAAGAGAATCGACCTGCTTTTTCGCGCTTTTGATGGCACCACCAAAAGCCCCTAAATCGCGAGTTGGTACACGGCCAAGAAGGCCCGAAAGTGCTTTGGCTGATCGAGCCAGAGCCGGAATCGAGCGCTGCTGAAACGTGTCGTTGTCGACCACGACCGAATCCAACGACTTGACCACCAATTTTTTCCATTTTGGTGTGCCGACTTCGCGTTCGATGAGGCCTCGTGCGCCGAGCTGTGTCAATTCGACCAGGCGAGGCAGGCTGCAAGGATTTCGGTCGCTGGAGCCACAATGGTAGATTTTTTCGTGTTGGTCGGTGATCAGCGCGGCTGAAATCGCGTGCATCGCGCCGGTCACAAAGTCGACCGGAATCAGGTCAAGCGACACGTCCTTCTTGGCAGGAATGAATCGATGCCCCTTGTAGATGAGGTACGAAAGTGGTGCGGAGGTGTTGGCGCCTTCATTCCAGCCTGGGAACGGGTAGCTCATGGAGCTTTCGATCACGGAGGGTCGGAAGATGGCGTAGTCGATATCCCCGGCTTTCTCGACGATCAGTCGTTCGCCCAATGATTTCGTGTAGGTGTAGATGTTGACCCAACCCCAATGGTTGGCGCGTTCTCGACCTGCGGTCGAAAGCCACTTTTTGACCCAAGCGGTCCGTTCAAATTTGACGCGTTTTTCAAAGCCTTCGACGTCGTCAGGAAGTCGGTTCTCGGACTTCAACCAATCCCGTGCCGCTTTGTTGAAGATGCTCTGGCGCTCCTGATCGAGGCTCAGCGTTCGAGCGTGTTCAGCCAGCGCCATGCAGTCGTCAATTTCGCGCAAGGCGTCCAGCTCGACCTGGAGTTCCTCGTAGGCCGGATAAACCGTCGGCCCCGGAATCACCTCGGGCGTGGCCTTTTGTGAACGACCAGCGACAAACGTGGTCGACACATGAAGAAGCTTGGCTTTTGAGCCGCCCAGTCGAATGAAATCGAGAATGAACAGGCCCGAAAGCGTGTTGATTCGCAGCGCACTCTCGAGGTTCGGATTGAAGTTCGTGAGTCCGGCTGAGTTTACGAAGAGGTCGAGGTTCGACGAAATCTCAACAGCTTCTTCGTAGGGAATGCCAAGATGATCTTCGGTGATATCACCCGAGATAATCGTTATTTTGTCGTGAAGAAATTCGAGGAAGCCGTCCCCGTAAGTGTCCCTCAACGTGTCAAAACAGTTGGAAGAGACGACCTCGTCGTAAAAACGTTGTTCAGCGGGGCAGTTCTTCTGGCCACGGATGAGCAAGAAGAGCTGGTCGATATCCGGATGGAACTGCAGCAATTGCGCGACAAAAACCTTGGCGAGGAATCCAGTCGTACCAGTGACCAGAATTCGGCGCGCCTTCAGCGTTTGAGCCACCGAAAGCAGTGAAGAGGGATCTGCGAAAGCCGACGAGGGCAAGGAAACCGACCCAAGGTCGTCGGTGTGTCGTGAGGCAGAAGCGTTCGCTTCAATCGCGATCATGCTCAGGGCTTCTTTTGCACCGAGTCCGTTGCCGTTCGTCTTGCCATGAGCATGACCATTGGCCTTGCC
>JBFFMO010001110.1:0-2021 GCA_041554035.1 Allomicrovenator sp.
ACGGAATTTCATTCCCATTTTAGCCGCACCAATCATCAACGAATTACCCACCGAAAGTGGGATGAACTCAAGATTTGAAGGCGCAGCCCCAAACCAAGCGTTAAAAAAAGCGCTGATATCGGCACCGGTATGCTTCAGATAAGGCTCAAGAACTGCCTTCTATGTGTCGACCCAGTCCCGATAGGATTTTGGAGCCCGACCGTCAGGACTCAAGAGGAAGACGTCTGCACGCGGGAAATGACGTGTGCCGCCAACCGAGTCGATCGCCCATGAGGTGCACACAATGCGTTCGATGGCCGAAGCATCAGCCCCGTTCTGGCGGATCGCGGCCTTCAGAGCATCGACTTGAGTCGGATGCCCAGCGTTGATCAAGCCCAAGGGTGGGCCCACCAAGAACGCATTGACGCCTTGCCCAATGGGCTCAACGTCGAACGCATTCCCAAGCTGAATGGGTCGGATGGATGAGAGAGTCACGGTCTGTAAGTGAACCGAAGCTCATAATCACAGAGGTAGAAGGTGTCGCCTTCTTCAACTTTCTTCGATTCGATGCGGTTACCGCGGAATTCGATCCCGTTCGTGGAGTCGAGATCCTTGATGTAGTACGCGCCGTTTCTAAAGATCACGCAGCAGTGCTTACGTGAGATGTTGCCGTCGCGAATCGTGAGATCCGTTTGCTGGCTGCCCCGTCCGATCACAAATTTGTCTTTGTCGATCACGTATCTGTTGTTGTTGAACATCAGATAGAGAGGCGGCTGCGCCGCGCTTCCCATCTGGGGCGCATGTTGCGGCTGCTGAGGCGGTGCTTGAGGCTGCTGGAAGGACGGTTGTCCTCCGTAGGCAGGCGCTTGAGGCGGAGCCTGAGGAGCTTGAGGAGCCTGCTGCCATTGATTGGATGGCCGCGGTGGGGGCGGTGGACCCGGTTGCTGCATCTGACGCTGCGGCTGTTGCTGACCAAACTGCACGCCTCCCATAGGAGGTTGTGGCTGTTGTGGCGCGACAGGACGTGGCGGCTGCTGCGTGATGGGCGGAATCTGGTTAAAGGTCCGGTGCTCCATCGGCGAAAATCCTCCACCAAGCTGCGGCGCTTGAGGCTGCTGAGGCGGAGCATTTCCAGCGTATCCACCGAATCCTGCGCCTCCACCCATGTCGCCTGGACCGGGAGGGGGTGCGGGGTCGTTGGCCGGCACATAATCTCGACTACGCGCGTAAAGGCGCATCGACTCGTTAATTAGATAATCCATCGAGCAACCGAGATCGGTCGTCATTTGCTCGTAGATTTCCCAGAGGTAATCGCGGCAGTAGAAGCTGCGTAGCGTTTTACGGTTTTGATCAGTCATCGAAGTAGTCCCCTCGGAGGGTGCGCTTCTATAAGAGAAATCAGTGTTTTCGGCATTCGCGGGAAGGTAGCACAAGGGTTTTCTAAGTGTCCAGAACTTCCCATATCAGCGATGTCGGACTCGAATCACCCAGGCCAGCCGAACCATGTTCTTCAGCACGTTTGGGACGCGACGAAGCAGGTTGATCGACGGTGGGCGTTTCTCGACAATCGTGACGGGAATTTCGACGACCTGATACTTCATTCTTTCGGCTCGAATCACGAATTCACTGGCGAAGAGGTCCTTGTCGACCACACATCTGCCCACGACTTCGAGCAATCGGTCACGCCGAAATGCCTTCAAACCATGCGTGTCCGTGCCCTGAAATCCCACGAAAACTCGCAGCATGAAGTTCAGTACAAAGGTCGCCAGTTTGCGGTATCCAGGTCGACGGTCAGAGTCGGGATTTAGGCGTTTAGACCCGATCACCATGTCGAATCCTTCGTCGAGCTTTTCCAAAGCGCGTACGTAGAAGTCGGTGTCGCAAAGGTCGATTTCGTCACAAATCACGTAATTTCCCTTGGCCGCCAGGATGCCCTGACGCATCGCAAGTCCGTAATTGGGCTCACCCGTGGAGATCAAACGCAGCTCGGGATGGCGCAACATCAGCTCATTTGCAGCTTCGATGGTGCCATCGGTCGAGCC
>JBFFMO010001111.1:0-2021 GCA_041554035.1 Allomicrovenator sp.
AAGGTTGAAAAATGGAAAAACACGACCATCGTCTTCTTGAGCGTCGACCTGAGCCCGTTGCCCAAGAATATCTTTACGAAAGCCTGGGTCGAGAGCAAAAGCCGATGAGGCGCCCACAACTCGCCGTCGTTCTTGCCGCGCTTCTGAGCTCGCCGGCGGTCTTTGCCCAGACCAGCGAAGAAGTGCGCGAGGAGCAGATGTTTGGTGAGCCTGAGGTCACGCCTGACAAGGTTGACGCACCTGATGTGGCTGAGGCTCCGTCTGAGGCAGCACAGGAGGCGTCTGATGCTGTTGTGGATGCCGTGCCGACGGGTGAACCCGACGCTGAGTCCGCTCGCGAAGATGCCATGTTTGGTGAGCCCGAAGATGCGGAGACTCCGGTGGTGGCTGAGACACCGGTCTCACGCGACGAATCGAGCCTGAGCGCTCAAACCTCGAGTGCTGACATCTACCAAAAGTTGATGGAGGCCGAGGACCCGCTCGCCATTGGCGGGCAGGTCTTTTTGCGGACCAATTATTCGATTTTAGATGAAGGTGACCCTGAAGATTTCAGCCTCTCGATGCCCAATTTGGTCGATCTCTATTTGGACGCCCGGCCCGGTGACCGCGTTCGTTTTTTCACGCGTGGCCGCTTGAGCTACGACCCCACGGTCGATGAAAGCGCGGTGTCAGCGTTGGGAACCACGCAGGCTCAAACGACCGTTAAATTGGACCAGCTATGGCTGAAATTTGATGTCGAGCGTTTTGCCTACGTGACCGTCGGAAAGCAGCGCATCAAATGGGGCACAGGGCGTTTCTGGAATCCCACGGATTTCCTAAATACCGAGACTTTGGACCCATTAAGCGTGTCCGTTTTTGATGAACGACTGGGTGTGTCATTGCTGAAAATTCACGTGCCGGTCGAGTCGCTGGCTGCCAATTTTTACGCGATTGCGACGCTTGATGACGCAAAAAGTCCATCGGATGTGGGAGGCGCGTTACGCGGGGAATTTGTGATTGGCACCAGTGAAATCACGACCTCGGTGGCGGTTCGAAAGAATAATCCGCTTCGTCTTGGTGCTGATTTTAACGGCGCCGTGGGCCCAATTGATTTGAAGATCGAAGCGGCGCTTAAACACGGCGTGAAAACACCGTTTTATCGCGGAACCTACGACACGAGCCCGCTCGGAATCGATGAGTTTGACTTGGACGGCGTCGCGGTGGCCGACATTCCTGCCGCCATCGAAGCGCAGCTGCCGGTGGTTCTGGCGGCTCGCCAGCCCGAATCGTATTCACGTGAGGATGACTGGATTCCGCAGATCGTGGCTGGTCTTGAATATGCGGTCAATTACACCGAGGACGACGCGATTTATGTCGGCGCCGAATACTTCTTTAATGATGCCGGCTACGACAACGCGGACCTTTATCCTGTGTTGATTCAGTCGGGGGCATTCACTCCGTTTTACACCGGTCGGCACTACGCGGGAGCCTACGCTTCGCTGCCGTCACCCGGCGATTGGGATGACACGTCGTTCACCGTTTCTGGCTTTGGAAACCTGAGCGACCGCTCGTTCATTTCGCGCCTGGATTATTCATACAGATTCGCCACCTACCTGACTTTCAACGCGTATGCTCAGGGCCATTTTGGCGCGCAGGGCGAGTTCAATTATGGGTATTCGCAGGGACCCTTGGTGGACCCGGCGTTGGTGCAGATGATTCCGGAAGACCAACGTGCGTCGTTGCCCGCTGCAGTCGTCGACGGTGTCGAGGTGGTCGGACCGTTGATGGATATCGGCGTGGGCCTGCGCACCACGTTCTGAGGGTTTCGGGCTGTCAGGTTTCGGGCTGTCAGGTTTCGGGCTGTCAGGTTTCGGGCTGTCAGGTTTCGGGCTGTCAGGTTTGTGATTGGTGCGCGAGGTTCTCGCCAGGCATTGCGACTTGGCCCGCAGGCCTTGTAACCTGCATTGCGACCTGGTCCGCCAGGCATTGCGACTTGGTCCGCAGGCCCTATGGCCTGCATTGCGACTTGTACTTGGTCCGCC
>JBFFMO010001112.1:0-2020 GCA_041554035.1 Allomicrovenator sp.
ACATACGGAATTGGCAAATGGGCTATAGTAGAGTCGCCTTCTGGACCCTTATCAAAGACCCCAAATCAACTGTACTGAGCTGCAGTGAGATCATACGACTGCCGGCGAGGGCTAGAGGAAACCTAAAACCCACAGTTATGATCCCGCCTCGACTTTGCCCGTACGAACTCCAGCATGCTTCCGGATTCATCGGTTCAGACTGGCCAATCGACAACCCTACACTTGTGCCCGCTCGATCTGGTTCAACGCAAAGCTCAAGAGTAGACCAGGATTGGCCGACACCTTCGCCATCCTCACCACTTGGAGAAGAGGCGTTGCATGTGTAAGTGAGGTTCCGGTCTATGTCCTCGTTCTTGAGAAGCTTACCTTCGTCGGTCACCTTCAAATCAAACTGCTCAATGAAATTCCAATCTGCGATATCCGGGTTGGTTCTTGTTTCTTTGCAAAGAAACGGCTGAACCGTGACCTGGTCGATCGTCTCGTCTTCGAACTCACTACGAATCACAATCGGTACGTTTAGTTCGGCCAACGGCTTTTGGAAGTTCAATTCGCGAACAAATGCGCCCTCAAAATAGAAGTTCTCAGTAACTTCGTAGCCATCTACCTTAAGCGGGAAGGTGTCATGCGCCGTGCGCAAGCCAAGCACTCGAACGCGAAACTCATCGAAATGCGTCTCGTCTTCGCAACCAAGCAGGAACGCCAAGGTCGTCATCAACACGTAAAAAGGGCCTACCAGCCTTTTCAGTCTCCATTCATCGCGATTCGTCATTAATGGGTCTCCGGAATCAGTCCATCCAACCTAATCTGGAACGCATTCAGGCCCTGCATCAAAAAAGAGCCCTTAAGAACCGACGTCGGCACACGCGATGCCATCATTAAGACGGAACCCATAACCAATTTCGAGCAGGTCATTTCATCCCCAAGTCATTTTCAAAATTTTGTGCCAGTCGGCGATTGAATATCAACGTAGATTTTCGGTCAGCGGATCGACGAAATGATGTTTGACTTAGGGTTCGAAATCTTGCCGCAGCGGTATGCGCAAGGAGATCCCAGTTCCCATTCGTTCTTTAACGTCAAATTTGCCGTGTTTGACTTGTGTTTAGCCAATGTCGTTCAGATGCGGTTTGGGCTTTGTATTCCAATTGATTGTTTCGTCACGCGGCTTGAAAAGGGCAGTCACGACTTTTTGCTGACTCTTTAGGTCTGCGCCGGATGTCTTCAGTGCGTGCAGGCGTTGTGGTTCAACGCCTCCAAGAGCAAGGCTGGAGTGAGCTCAGGCAGCTCGCCGTTTTCACCCATATGCTCCGCCGCATGTGCATCGATAATCATGTTGTTTTGTGGTGGCAGGGTCTGAGCCAAGTCTTTGAGGGGTGGGTTATTATACCCACCACCGTCCGCGTCCAGATAGACGGGGTTGCTGTACGCAAAGGGTGTCTGGTCGGGGGCGAGCGGTGACATCGACGATGATCCGCGCACCACAAATACAACCCAAGCGTCGACGTCGGTGGTGATGGGGATTTCGATTTCTTTGACATAATGCCGATGAATCGCGGTGCCGACTTCGGACTCGACCAAATCTGTTTCTGATAACGAAATTGGAGTCGAATTGGTCGGGGTCCAGGCGGCCTCGATGACTTCTCCCGGACCGGTCAGGATTTCATCGGTCAGATTCATGTACATGTCGATGGTGTTGACTGGCATCCACTCGGGAACGTCGATCTTGATGGTGGCTGTGACGGCATCGCCATTCGTTGCGACGACGTCGCCGAGGCTACCGGTGGCACCTGCGGAGTTCTTCATTTCGACCCGGAAGAACGGACCACGAGAGCCAATCACACGGCCTTCATTGACCGCCGTGGTGAAGGTCTCGGAGTCAAAGGTTGCGGGGGAATCTGAAGTGCTGGGCACAAAAACGTAGGTGCGGGGTGAACCGCCCAAATCGCCATATAATTTATGGGTGTCGGTCACGGCAGTCGCAGTAGGAGTGAAACCTCGGCCGACCATCTGCAACCACCAGCGG
>JBFFMO010001113.1:0-2019 GCA_041554035.1 Allomicrovenator sp.
AAAGCGCGACACGCCGCGGTGAAAGTTGGTCACCTTCGTAAACAAAGAGCAGTGCTGCGGACGCTGTGTCGGTCGAATTATTGGCGACCTGCCCTTCGTATTCGGAAAAGCCCCACTGGCCCTCAATGCGGGCGCCCGCGCTCGCCGAGATGTCTGAATGACAGACCCAGAGGTCGTACGAGCCACTGTCTGCACCTGAACAATAACAAGTGTCGGCCTGGACTTGAATCGTGTCGCCATCAGGCGTCGACACCAAGATCTCGGTATCGGCCTTGGAATCCACACAATCAGCCCCGGATTGGGCTTGAGTGCCGCCCCAGTAGACGCGCACGTGCCGAAGCGTGACGTTCGCTGGGACCGTGTTCACGGGAACCCGAACCACGACCGGCAGAAGAATCCGGTCGACCTTCGAGTCCATGTCTGTATCGACCGCGAACGAGACGCCGGTCATGAAATAATCCACCCGACCTTCCCAGATCTGGCGCAACTTCAACGACTCGTCGGCTGCGGCTGGAGTCGAAGCTCCAAGAACCAACAACCCACACAACAAAGCAAAACTTCTCATATTCAAACCTCTAGCGGGCGCGGAAGATAGCCACTTGGTTCCGAGGGATCAAGTACCCACTCCCGCTTTACTCGTTTGGATCCGCTGAGTAGCATTCTGACTTCTCGAAAAAAGTAGGATTGGGAGAAACGCATCATGATTCGATACTTAGTGAATGACGAAGCGCGGTTTTGGAAGGCGAGCGTGCTCGACGATATCGTGGTCGTCGAACAGGGAATCTTAGGCGAAGAACCCGAGGTCTCGGTGATCGATACGTGGGACGAATTCCAGACGCCACCTCTATACGCGTTGGATCGAATTGCGGGGCCGATGTTTGAGAACGGCTTCAGAACTGCACCGATACCTAACGTTGCTGAACTGATCGAAAAGGCCCACAACGCCAAGCTCCCCCCAGTGATTCGCGCGTTTTACGACCAGGATACTTATTGGAAATATCAGGGTGGCACCTGCGCCGGGCTAAAGTGTGAGGTCGATTTTGTGACCGATGATGTTTTGGGAAACTACGACCAAGAACATTTCGACAGCGAGCTTGGCGCCCATCGGTCGTTTCTGCCGATCTCCGGGCGCATTTACGACGAAGAACCCGACGAACAACAGTGGATTGGCGTAGACCCCGCGGAATCCGAAAATCCCAAGGTCTATGCGCTCTACACATCAGGCGAATTCGATTTGGCCTACGAGTCTTTTGCGGCGTTTTTGGCGAATATCAGCGTGATCGCCGATTAGAAAAAGTGTGCGCCAATGCCGAGGAGCAAATTATAGCGTCGGTCATCGAAGCTGAAGGATTCTGCAAAGATTTCGGTGACCAACTGCAACCTCACCCGCTCCAGGAAGGTGAACGCGATATAGGGCTGAGCAATGATCTGGCTGCACCGGCGTTCGTCTCCCACAGCGTCATTTTCTGAGCATCTGCGGAACTTGAAATCGTCGATCGTGCTGAATTGGTAACCACCACGCAAGCCAACGATGGGCTGAAAGAAGGCGTTGGTAAGAGGTCCAATTTCAAACTCGGGTCCTAGCATCGGCGTCAGTTGCAAGCCCGCACCGTCGAGCGTCAGGGCCGAAAAGAGCCCCTTCACCTGCAACGACATATTCAAGCGCAACCAGTTCGGATCCCAATCAAATGGGGTCCATGATATGCCGCCTTCTGCCGCAGATCCAACCACCACGTATCCGTAAAAACCAGGCGATTCGTAGGCGATGTCGTTGACGGCCGAACGCCCAAAGGTCAGCAGGGCCGTACGATCGGTTGTGGAGGACTGGGCATCTGCGATGGCCTTGACCAACGCCAAAATGGAGCGACGAATTCGGTATTTACCTTTTTCTGCATCGGCTGCCTTCAGACCCAAATCTTTGTATTCAAACTGGTAAAAGGTCAGCAGACGCAGCGTAAACTCGAACGTCGATTCATCTTCCAAGCGATTCCACGATTCCCCCGCGGCCTTAACGCCCCC
>JBFFMO010001114.1:0-2015 GCA_041554035.1 Allomicrovenator sp.
AGCACGCTTCGAACGAATCGCAACGTTTACATCCTCTGAGAGCCTTTTGCGGATCGCTAAGGTCATTTCATTCACCAGAACGTCCAAATCAGGACATTCAACACGCGATTTGAACGCTCTTGAAAACCCACCGGCCAGTGCTTTTTTGAGCGCTGCCCGTGTGGGAGTTACCCAAGCTCCCCGACCGGGTGCCTTCTTTCGAACATCAAAGAGCAGCCCTGTGCGTTCGTCCCAGACGAAACGTTCAAGGGTGTCCTGATGATGGCGGCCTTGACCGCCCACACACGTCCGAATGGGACCTTCGTCCGAATCGCTCATTGACGATCACTCCTCTTCGACAGCGTCAGCGTTTTCAGCTTCAGCTTTCGCTTTGGCTTCTTCACTGGCGGGTGTCTCGATAATGGTGGCAGGAACGAATTCCTCATCGTCATCGTCGTCGTCGTCATCCACGTCATTGACGTGTTCGACTGACTCCTCGTCTTGAGCGGCCACCGGAATAACTGCCTCGCCGATCGATTCTAAGAATCCAAGGCGACGGTTTTCAAGTGTTTCCTCATCGAGCCCTTCGGCTCTCATGAGGTGATCTAGGGCAGCTTTTTGAATCTGTCGACCTTTCTTCCCAGGAAGGCCAGCTTCTTCAGCCATTCGGAATGGGTCTTGAGTGAAAGCGATATGCGCAATCGACTTATAACCCACATCGAAGAGCGCGCTGGCAACCTTGGCGCCAACGCCGCGAATCAATTCAAGTGCTTTCTTCTCGCGATCTTCTGGTGTCAACTCAGCGCCTTCACGCTGAGCAGGACGGGCCAGAATCTCTGTGGCTGCCTTGATAATCTTGTCTGCAGCTTCAGGCGTGTAGCCCGGAATCTGAGACAATTCAGGGATTTCAGCCATCGCGATATGTTCAAGCTTGTTGTAGCCGAGCGAGAAGAGCGTATCGATCATGTCTTCCGTAACGCCTTCGAACTCGAGCAGGTTGTTTCGAGCCTCGGTCATCATGTTACGCAATCGCGTTTCGCTGATGATGTCGAGGTTCCAACCGGTGAGCTGTGCGGCGAGCCGAACATTCTGACCACCACGACCGATAGCAAGGCTAAGTTGGTCGTCTGGAACGATCAGTTCCATGGTCATGTTGCCTTCGTCGATCAGCACCTTGCTGACTTCAGCAGGACTGATGGCGTTACAGACAAATTGAGCCTGTCCTTCCACGTAGGGGACAATGTCGATCTTTTCGCCGCGTAATTCCTGAACCACGGCCTGGACACGCGAACCGCGCATACCGACACAGGCGCCGACCGGATCCACGTCGCTGTCGCGAGAGTAGACGGCGACTTTGCTTCGCACGCCGGGCTCACGAGCCACAGCGACGATGCGTACGATGCCTTCGTAGATTTCTGGAACTTCAGCTTCGAACAAGCGAAAGAGAAGTTGTGGATCGGCGCGTGTCAGCACGATCTGTGGGTCGCGACTTGAGCGTCGGACGTCTTTGATCATGGCCTGAACGCGGTCACCAGGTCGGTAGCTTTCGCGGGGAGCCTGTTCACGGCGCGGCAGGATGGCATCGGTGCGACCAAGGTCGATGATGATGTCACCCTTTTCAAAGCGTCGGACCATGCCCGTGATCATTTCGCCGATACGGCCTTGATATTCGTTGAAAACGATATCGCGTTCGGCTTCACGCATGCGCTGAATGATGACCTGTTTTGCGGTCTGCGCTGCGATGCGACCAAAGGTCGAGTTGTAGGAGTCGAGTTTGAGCAAGGTGCCAAACTTTGCGTCCTGCTTCCGAGCCTCGTCACGGTCATCGGCAAGATAGAAAATGGGGAACGCAAGTTCGTCCCCAACTTCGGACTTGAAGCCGACAGTTTCCATGTCGTCGATCGTCACTTCGCGGAACGGGTTCTCGACCTCGTCCACGACCGTGATGATTTGGAAAAGCTCAACACGGCCCTTCTCACGATTAAATTTCGCTTCAATCTCACGCTGCTGGCCGTAGGTACGACGTGCTGCCGTGA
>JBFFMO010001115.1:0-2003 GCA_041554035.1 Allomicrovenator sp.
ACCAAAGGAAGCCAATGCCAGCGCCGATGATCGCGGCGCAAAAGATCGACAACTCCTGCACGCCTGGGACGCGAGGGATCATCAGATATCCCGCCACATCGAAGTAATTTGAGACCACCTGTCCGTCGATGACGGCATCGTATTGCAGCACGGTTGCACTTCCCCATGACAACACCATGAAGGTCGCAGCCGCCATGGCCACCGGGCCAATCGCCAGACCGTCGAGCCCGTCTGTAAGGTTCACGGCGTTGCCGGTTCCCACAATCACAAACGCCCCAAACGGGATGTAGGCCCAGAGCGGGATATGCATCGAAAATTTCGCGGTAGAGACAAAGGGCAAATACTCGTCTGTGGTGTAATTGAGGCCTTCCATGATGCCTTGAGCGAAGGCTTGATCCCAATAGATGGCAATGAGCATCAGCCCACTGATCCCAAACTCAAGCAGGAGGCGAATCTTGCCCGACAGCCCTTTGGTATTCTTGAACTTCAGCTTCATGAAATCGTCGATGAACCCAATGACGCCAAAGGAAACGGTGATCGACAGAATCGCCCACACATAAGGGTTCCGAAGGTCGGACCACAGCACGGTGGCCAGCACGACGGCAAAGAGCATCAACACACCACCCATGGTGGGCGTGCCGGCTTTGCTGAAATGACTCTCGGGACCGTCATTTCGAATGACCTGCCCAATTTGTTGAACCTGCAATCGGCGGATAAACCAAGGGTACAAAAAGAGCGTCGACGCCAACGCTGTGACGGCGGCCGCGATGATGCGAAACGAGACATAGCGAAAGACGTTGAAGCCCCCGACGGTGTCCTTCAGATAGAAAAATAGCTCGAAAAGCATCGTACAACTCCTTCAGATTTCCGGGCAGATTCGATCGATCAAGCGTTCCAGGCGGACTCCACGACTCGCCTTGATGAACACGAATGCGGGCCCAAGGCCTTTCACCGCTTCGGCAGCGGTTTCGACATCGGGCGCGGCGTAGATTTCAGCGCTTGCACCTGCCTCGTTGGCTGCGTCCGACATCGTTTGAGCATGGGTGCCAACAAAGACGAGCGCATCAACGCCCCCCCTCATTGCCACAGACCGGGCCAACTCCGCATGCAGCTTTTCACTTCCGGGACCCAATTCCAGCATTTCTCCGAAGACGGCGATGCGTGGTGTGGGTCCGGTCATTTCAAGAAAGGCGTCGTGCGATGCCCGTGCACTCGTGGGATTCGAGTTATAAGCATCGTCGACGAACTCCCAACCATCGCGCGAAACTCGCTTCAGACGGCCGCCTGGCAGAGCAAGCAGCCCAAGCTGTCGGTTGACCTGCCCTTCGTTCAACATCAGATGCAGACCTTTCTCGACAGCCAACCACGCCAGGCCAAGGTTCAGTGCGTTATGGGGTCCAGCAAGATTCAATCGAACATGGCGCACCAAGTCGTCGTCACGCAGCTCGACGTCCTGCCCATTGGCATCTGGATGAGCCTTCACGGCCAAATCCGACGCGAGAGCAAAACCCGACGAATAAATGCTGCCCTGAAAATTCTTCAGTCCAAGGCGCTGGCGCTCGTCGAACGGAATAATGGCGACCGTTTTGGCCGACGAGGCTGCAAAAATTTCTGATTTGGCGCGACGCACTCCATCGAGGTCCCCCAGACGCTCAACGTGGGCGTAACCAATCGACGTCACAATTCGCACCTCACACGGAGCGATTTGAATCAGCTCTTGAATGTCGCCGAACTGATTGCAGCCCATTTCGACCACAAGGACTTCGATATCGTCCGCCGCACCACAGATCGTGAGAGGAACGCCGATATGATTATTGAGATTTCCGGGAGTCGCGTGCACTTTTTTCCCGGCCGATGCGACCAACGCTGCGACGAGCTCTTTGGTCGTCGTCTTTCCGTTTGAGCCCGTGATCGCGATGCTTTGAACGCCACTTCGGCTAAGCTCCAGAAATAGGCGATGGGCGATCATTTGCAGTGCTTTGAGCGTGTCCGCCACCCGTATC
>JBFFMO010001116.1:0-1999 GCA_041554035.1 Allomicrovenator sp.
CAACCGTGCACCTTTAGTGGTGCTCAACCAATTGCAAAGATAGGAGATTCGCCCGTTTGACGGCCTATAATTAGTTAGTCATCAAAGTGGTACAGAAACCGGGGCCCCTATCCCTGTCTAATAACGCCGTAACATCAGACTCAAGTTTCTCGATGAACACCAGCGGTTCCATCCACTGCTGGAACGCAACGGCAACATCGGTGCTTGTGATGATGGAAGCTGCGATTTCCCCATCAAGAACGACAACAAAGTCGTGTTCGCGAATCAAAGGCAGGATGTCTAGGAAATGGGAGGACTTCTGGACCGTTCTGAACGCCGTTAGCATGACTTGTTGAACTTTCACTGTCTTTACGTCGTGCGGAGCGTTAAGCGCACGCACGATCGAATGCCATGTGATCATTCCCAAAGGATGCCCGTCGTCATTCAACACAGGAATTTGAGAAAAATCATTACAGAGCATTTTCGTCATGGCGACGACAAGCGCATCGTCTGGCCGCACTTCTACTAATTTTTGGTCGGGGAAAAGATCACTGAGCAAATTCTTCATTATCACCCTCGCTGTCACAATATGTTTCAGTCTAGGTGGCAGCGTGGAATGCGCCAAGGCGGTTGTGTTGAAGAGGCTTGATAAGAGGAAACGACGAGAAAAGAACGAGGCTCAGTTCGAAGTCGAACCGGTCACTGTCCCGATCGGCCAGATTTGCTGAGGATAGAGCTCGGCTGTGCTGCGGGCGCCTAGGCGCTCGTCGAGAATTTGCTCAACCGCTCTTGGTATGGTGCTGCTAACACGCCCTGGTAGAGGAGCCTTTTGCGGTTCTTTGAGCCAATCCGAGACCTCAGGGCCATTGATTTGTAGACAGTCGTTCTGATCGACAAATACGGCAATGAATTCTTCGCGCATGGTTCGACCGCTAAGGTCCTGCCATCGCAACACGGACGCCACCAAAGCCTTACCATCGATCTCTGCAATAGCGCTTGTACCGCCGAAAACCGGACTCTTTGCGCGGTCGACCAATGCCCTTAAAAGAGGGTCTCCAAAGTCCATGATGCGCGCCTGGCCGATTCCCTGAAGTTCACGGTCGAAGGTGATTCGGATGCGTCGCGATTCGCGTAGTTCATCAGCCAGCACGTCGGGCAGCACAACTTCATGAACTCGGCCCTCATGAAGTGTGCGAACAACCTCGGCACCCAGCACAACCAGCATGTTGAGCACAAACGACGACACATGGCTTAGGTCCAACTTGAGCGCATCTGCGAGTTCGGAACTGTCGAAACCACGAGCTTCATTCATGAACTCGCGTTGGTATTCTTGCGCCAGGCGCGCGGACTCGATTGCTTCCTCGACGTATTCGTTGGTCGCCGCTTCTGTCGTCTGGCTTGCCGCCTTCAGGATGGCTTCGACGTCCACCAGGCTGGCGATTTCGCCAAAGATTTCGGCTTTAAGGTTTCCATGGAAATCTTGGTTCACCTCGGCCAGGTCTTCGACGACTTGCTCAATCCGGCTGTAGATACTCTCGACAATTCGGGCGTCCGCGGTAGCTGGCGCATGCAGATTAAACACGACTACCCGCTTCGCTTGTCCATAACGGTAAAGTCGTCCCACACGCTGCACGAGCCGCATGGGATTCCATGGGAGGTCGTAATTCACCATGATATGGCAGTGCCGGTGAAGGTTAAGACCTTCGCCACCGGCTTCAGTGGACACCAAGAATTGTGCGTCATCATCAAATCGTTTCACCGCTTCGCGTTTTTCGTCGACCGACATGCCACCGTTGATGACCACCACCGACTTCGAGCCAAACTCGGCCGTCAGTGCATCAACCAAATACCGTTGCGTCCCACGATATTCTGTAAAAACCAGGACTTTTTCCGAGGGATTCTGGCTCAGAACTTGGCCAAGGATATCTTCTCGAAATCCTTTTAGTTTTTTATCGTCTTCGAGCAGTTCATCGGCCAATAAAAGAAGACCTTCCAGTAATTCTTTTTCGCCCGAAAAGAA
>JBFFMO010001117.1:0-1996 GCA_041554035.1 Allomicrovenator sp.
CGACGACATGTAACTCAGCAACCCAACAAGCAGCAAATCAGGCGGAGTTTTCGACAAGAGCCCAAGCCGCGGGTAGCCTTTCACGCATGGGTGAACTCTCCGGCCAACAGTACGAAATCAAGTGTCAGGCATGTGGAGCGCGGTTTCGAATAACATCGAAGTCCGGAGCACCGCCTGCTGGCGCTCTGCCTTGCCCAAAATGCCATAAGACCATTTCCCTGGACGCCGATCAGGAGTCGTCCTGGCAAAATATGGGGTACGAAAAAGTATTTGGCCGGACAGACGCGCCTCAAGCCGCGCCCGCCAAGCCGCAACGGGTCTTCACCGACATCACAGCCATGGGTTTGGACGAGACCACCAAGCCGGCCGAACCCGCGAAAGAAGAGCCCAAGGCGCCCACGAAACCCGCCAAACGCGTGTTTTCTGCGCCCGCACAGATGGATCCATCTTCGCCGATTTCGTTGGATATACTGGAGCCCACTGACGTCCGTGCGTTTTTGAACGAAGGATCGTGGGGGGTCGAAGAATCCGTGGCGGAGCTCGTCGTCCAAGCGGAACCCATCGCCGAAACGAAACCCGTCGTCGAAACGAAACCTGTCGCCAAACTTGGGCCCGTCGTCGAAGCGAAACCCGTCGTCGAGTCGGAACCTGTGCTCGAAACACCGCAGAAAATATCACGTTCTGCGCTGCGCGAACGGCTCAAAAAACTGCCTCGACCTGCGGCACGTGGGACCCAAGCCCCGGCAAAAGATCCTGCGGTCGAAGAGCTTGCGGTCAAAGTTCCCGTGGCCGAACATCCTGTGGCCGAACATCCTGTGGTCGAAGATCCTGCGATCTCGACTGTGGTTGAAGTGCCCACTCTTGCGCCGGCACCCATCGCCCCGCCGCCCAGACCGCGTGCGACGATGTTCGATGAGGCCGCACTCGCCAGAGGGATTGAGGTCCGGGCCGAAGGTGTGTCTTTTCCGAAAATGCAGGTTTCAGACATCGCTCGGGTGATTCAACGCGGCGCGTGGGCTGGCGCGATCGAGGTTCATGACCCAAGTGGGGAGTGGGTTTCGCTGGTGCTGCATCCCGTTTTTGCGCACGTAGAAGCCCAACTATCCGCACACACGAGGGCGGCTCTGGATGTGGTGACCGCTGAAGTCGAACGCGCACCGCGACGGATAACTAAGACCGGCGAGGAACCGCGCCTTCGCCGGATTCCGGCTGCGATGCCGGGGCTGATTGAGCCTGGGGCGTGGCTTGAAGACGAGCCGACCGAGATGCCCGAGAACCAGGCCCAGAATCGCAATGCGGGCAGGATGCACACGGACCAAGACGAGCCCACGGAACAGGAACAGAGTCGCAATGCGGGCAGGATGCCCGCGGACCAAGGACCTCCGAGCCGGGACGAATCCGCGGACCAGGAAGATGCGGGCAAGATGCCCGCGGACCAGGAACCTGCGGACCAAGACGAACCCGGGGACCAAGAACCTGCGGGCAGGATGCCCGCGCACCAGAACAAGCCTGCCTACCCCGGGCAACGACGGATGTCGTCCACCACGATGATGTTGATCATCCTAGCGGTCGTCGCTCTGACGGCGCTCGCCTACGTCCTGACACACGAAAACGAAACCCCGAAGCCGCCGCCCGTCGTTCAGGTCGCGCCACGCGAATCGATTCAATTGGCAACACTGGTTGAACGGCGCGGAACCATCATCACCCAAGGAATCGCTGCACTTCGGGCAAAAACCACTGAAGAGCTTTCCGAAGAGGTCAGCGCTTTGATCCAGCGTAAGAATTATGGTGACGCTTGGGATTTGATTTCGGAGCTACGCACTCGAGAGCCAAACAGCAAAGAATGGGTGATTCGCGAAATCGAAATTTCTTTGGGCTCTCAAGAGTGGTCCGAGGCTCGGCATCAGGCGATTCGAGCGCTCACACGTTTTGATGAGTCTGGATTTGTCGAGCTCTATCAACGCGCGGTTCAAAACGACTCACGGCTTTTCGAAAA
>JBFFMO010001118.1:0-1996 GCA_041554035.1 Allomicrovenator sp.
ATCAGAGGCGCTGCTTTCGGCGAGTCTGGTCGTAGGCGGCCGGCTGGCGGTCGGTGGTCCGTCCGAGACCTGTGGTTGGTGTGAGACAAATGCCTTCGATCGCGCTGTTCGCGACGTGCTTGTGGTGGAGTCGGCCTCCAAGGAGATCGGCTACATCAGCCATGGCGTGTCCCTTGGAGCGATCCCCATCATTGGCCTCTGGGGCGTCATCGCGCCGGCATTGGCCGAGGATCGTTCCGACCACGCGATCGAAAATACAGCGATTATTCTGAACGCCTTTTTGCTGACCACGGCCATCGCCGAAGTCGCCAAGGGCGCGTTCGACCGAGAACGTCCGGGCGTCCATTATGGCCGCGCGGAAGAAACCGAAGCCGGTGATTTCCCCTCCGAGCGCAATCGGTCGTTTTTCTCGGCCGATACGGCCTGGGCGTTCTCGCTGGCGGCCTCGGCCTCCACCGTGGCCCACCTCAGAGGTTATGATAATGCCATGCTCGTCACCATCCTGACGGGTTCGCTCGCAATCGTTGCGGGCACGATGCGAACGATGGCCGACATGCATTGGCCTACCGATGTTCTTACCGGCGCTGCGGTCGGCACCACAGTCGGCGTTTTGGTCCCCCTCCTTTTGCATGGCCGTGAAAAAACGCCCGACATTTCCGTTACGCCATCACCCAATGGGGCGATGGTGCAGTGGGTCTTTTTCCTCGATTAGTTAAAATGAAAAGAATTTATCTCGATTGGAATGCCACTGCTCCCATGTTGCCTTCCGTTCGCACCGCCGTTTCTGGCGCGATGGAAGGCGTTTTTGGTAACGCGTCCAGCGTCCATCAAGAGGGGCAGGCGGCTCGCACACAGGTTGAGCGAACTCGGCGTGCGGTCGCAAAGGCGCTGAATGGGCCAGCTCAATCGGTGATCCTGACGAGTGGGGCCACAGAATCCAATAACCTCGTGATCCGCGATTTTGCCCGCCGAAATCCTGAGGCGACGCTTCATTTTTCGGCGGTCGAGCATCCGTCTGTCGTGGAAGTCGCCGGGGAATTGCAGGCCAGCGGTTACGCGGTGAACCGGATCACTGTCGATGCTTCGGGGCAATTGGATCTCGCCTTTCTGGAACATGTCGGTCCTGGTGACTTGGTCAGTGTGATGTGGGCCAATAACGAGATGGGCAACATCTACCCCATCGCTCAGATCGCGGCCGAGGTTCATGTGTGTCAGGCCTTGCTTCATGTCGATGCCACACAGGCTCTGGGAAGGGTTCCCGTGGACTTTGGAGCCGTGGAAGCCGACTTCATGTCACTCTCATTTCATAAGATGGGAGGGCCCAAAGGCATCGGTGCGCTCTTGATCCGTGAGGGCAGAAAAGTCGAAGCGATCTTGGCCGGTGGCCATCAGGAACGAGGTCGTCGTCCAGGGACCGAAAACGTGCCAGCCGCTGCAGGCCTTGAAACCGCGATGCACGAGTTGACGGCCCATGGCGCCGTTTGGACTGAACGGCTTAGCGCTTCTCACGCTTTGATGATGTCTCGACTGACCAAAATCAAAGGTTTGACTCTGCGCGGGAATGCTCGCGGCCCCCAAGCGTTGCCTAATACGTTGAACTTTGCGGTCGAAGGCGTGGACGGTGAGAATCTGCTGCTCGCGCTTGACCTTGATGGTGTAGCGCTTTCCAGCGGATCTGCGTGTACCGCCGGTTCGCTTGAACCCAGTCACGTGATTCTGGCCATGGGTTTCGAACCAAAGAAAGCACGCGAGTCGGTCAGAATCTCTTTTGGTCCGTCGACGACGCAAGAAGAACTCCTGGATGCGGCCGACCGAATCGAGCGGACCGTTGACCGGCTGCGCCGAATTTGAGAAACGTGGCGCCCTGAATGGGCGAGGTGGACATGAGTACGACCCTAGATATGCCAGATGTGACCGGCCGAATCGTGATTGCGATGAGCGGAGGTGTTGATTCGTCGGTGGCGGCAGCTCTGCTCGCCGAAGAAGGCCATGATGC
>JBFFMO010001119.1:0-1996 GCA_041554035.1 Allomicrovenator sp.
GAAAAGAGCTCACGTGCTTGGCACGAGTGCGGCCATTCTTTCCACAAGTTCACGGGTGTAGGCAAGCTGCGAGGCATTTCCGCGCTGCTCCCGAATGACCAAACATTCGCTCATCGAGTCCAACGCCTCCAACACCAAGCCGTCGCGGATTTGGCAACGCGCCAGCCACTCGTACGCAAAATCAAGGTAGACCGAGAGTTCTTCGTTGCCTTTGAGTCTTGTGATCAGATGGTCAAAACGCTTGTAGGCACTCACTGGATCGCCAGACAAATGTTGAGTCTCTGCCTTTTGTAATTGGGTCAGGGTTCGTGCTTTTTCGCGACCGAGTGCGGCCCAGACCGCGATCGCTTCATCTTTTAAGACGAGGGCTTCCTGATAATCCTCGGCGAGTCTCTTCCATTCACTGAGGCGCTGAAGAGCGCGTCCTATGTCCGCATGAAGCGCATCCGTAGGAGTCTCCTCGAAGCGGCGTCGCAAGTTCTTGAGCGTGAGCTCCTGACGCGCAATAGAGGTCACGAGGCCGTCGGCGTCGTCGGCTCTTTCGATGAAATTATCGTCTACAAATGTCGTAACTGCCATATCCGTGGCTCCTTGCCGGCACGGATGGAGTTTAGACGCAGTGCGTCAAGCCTGCAATGCCGCCCGAATATCGTCGGGAATCGGGATTTTTGTGAACGTCAAAGGGTCGACGAACACACTCACCATGCGCACTTCGGCCTTCTCGGTTTGTCCCGCCATGATTCGATACACAAAGGTCATCGAAGACGTCCCAAGCTTCTCAAGGCGAACTTCAACATCCAACACCTCGCCGGGGCGCATCGGATTTTTGTGGTCGGCCTCGGTGTGCACAAATGGACACACAAAGCGATCAGGCAAAAAGAAGTCGTGGATTTCGATGCTTCTTATGAAGGCTTCGTACGCGCGGTGGGCGTAGAAGTAGGTGCGCGCAAAAAACACGATGCCTGCAGCGTCGGCGTCATCAAAGGGCACCGTGAAGCTGTGTACGAAACGTGGTTCGACATCGGCCACATGTGGGATGGACGCCATCTCAGGCCACCGTACCAACGTAGAGATACGCGATTCCGCCAGAAAGGCTGAAGTACTTGATGTCCGAGAAATCGGCGGCTTCGCGCATCAGGTCCACAAACTCTTCACGACAGGGAAACGCGGCGGAGGTTTTATTGAGGTAGTTGTAGGCGTCTTTATTCTTGCTGATCAGCCCGCCCACGGCGGGGATCACGACTTTCGAATAAACGTTGAAGAGCGGCTTCATGAGTCCGGTCGGTTGTCCGAATTCCAGAATCATCAACTTGCCACCAGGTTTCACCACGCGCGCCATCGACCGCACACCCTGAACGGGATCGTCGACGTTTCGGATTCCAAACGAGATCGACGCGATATCAAACGTGTCGTCATCGTAGGTCAGGTTCATCGCGTCTTGGACATCCCATTCCATGTCGGGAAATCCTGCGGCCTTGGCCTTGGGTGGAGCGAGGTCGACCATTTCTTTGCAGAAATCGGTGCCGACAACACGACCTTCGGCGCCCACAGTCTTGCGGAACTCGATGGCGAGGTCACCTGTGCCGGTGGCGCAATCAAGGACGTGATGGCCTTTTTTTGCTCCACTTTCTTTGACGGTTTTTTTGCGCCAAAAATGGTGGATTCCAAGCGACAAGACGGTGTTGGTGGAGTCGTACGTGTCCGCGATTTCGGCAAACATGTCTCGAACTTGCTCACTCATATAGACCTCAGAGTTTGCGACCCACGGCCTCGACGATCGGTCGAAGCGTGGACATCAGGACTTCAAATTGTTGTGGCGTCAGCGCCTGATCACCATCCGACAAGGCCTCGCCTGGGGTCGGGTGGAGTTCGATCATCGCGCCATCAAGGCCAGCGGCAGCGGCGGCAGCGACCAGAGGTCCCACAAGCTGGGGTAGCCCGGTTGCATGCGACGGGTCGACGACCACGGGTAGATGCGTCTCTTGTTTGGCCCAAA
>JBFFMO010001120.1:0-1991 GCA_041554035.1 Allomicrovenator sp.
CTCAACGGCGCCGCTGATGGACCCGAGTGGATTTCGGATTTCATGCGCGATGGCTGCCGATAACTGGCCCACGGCGGCGAGTCGTTCCGAACGTCGCATCTGGCCCTCAAGAGCGCGGATATCGGTCAGGTCCTGAAAGATGACGATTTGTCCATTATCACGCCCGCTTGCGTCGGAAAGAGGGGATACCGAAAACCCCAAGAATACGGATTTCCCGTCACTCCTCTCGAACGGACTCTCCCGTCGTCGGAGTGGATGTTCGGTTTGAAGCGCCTCCCAAAGTCCGGGGAAGATGGCGTCGATGGGCCGGTCCATCATTTGTATGTCGGCAAGTCCCGTGATGTCGCAGGCTGCACGATTCACGAAGATCACATTTCCCTTGAGGTCCGTGGTTACCAGGCCGGAACTGAGGCTCTCAAGGATATTCAGATTCAGTGCCTTGAGGTCGGCAAAATCAGAGCGTTGTTGGACAAGTTCCTTCGTCGCCTTGCCCAGGCGGTCGGCGAGGTAACCAGCCAGAATGGCGACAACCACGGATGCCGTTGAGTTTACGGCCAAACGAAAGAGCGTGACCTTTGCCGGTCTGAAAATACCGTAGATATTGGGCAAGGAAACGACGCCGAGGTCCACACAGGCGAAGAGTAGAAACGCGAGAATGGATGCGGCTGCCGCTTTGGCCGCAGCAGGACGACCCAAGACAACCGCAGAGTTGATGATGACGACGTAAAAAAGAAAGAGAAAGAGGCTATCCAGCCCGCTCGTGACCAGAGCGAGCGCCACCGAGAGGCCAAAATCCACGACCAGCTGCACTTGAGCGTGGCGCGTTGGGTCGACCTGCCTCTTGAGCGCAAGCGCATAACCAATCGTCAGCAGGTAAGTGCCAACGATAAGCCCCATCAAGGTGTAGTTGCGAAACTCGCCGAGGTTGGTGAGTGAGTCCGCGTCGAGTGCGACTGCGGTGCCTAGGAAGATGGTCACCAGAACCACCCGGAAGAGCATCAGCCCTTCGAGGCGGTCTGCGACCGCGCCGCGATTGACCTGAGCCGGCATCAACTCTTCTTGATGTTGCCAGCCATGGTGAAGATGGGCAGGTACATCGCGATAAGCATGCCACCAACGACGATACCCAGAAAGACCATCATCAGAGGCTCAATCATGGAGGTTAAGTTGTCCACGGCTACGTCGACCTCGTCTTCGTAGAAGTCGGCGATCTTATTGAGCATCGTGTCCAAGGCACCGGTGGATTCACCCACGCCGATCATCTGGACGACCATGTGCGGGAAAATGCCGGTTTCGGTCAAGGGATCGACCATGTTCTGGCCTTCTGAGATCTTGGCCCGCACGTGCATGATCGCTTTTTCGATCGTCATATTTCCGGAAGTTTTTGAGACGATTTCAAGCGAATCCACGATCGGAACACCGGATGACACCATGGTGCCCAATGTACGCGTGAATCGAGCAACCGAGGCTTTTCGAACCAAGGGGCCAAAGAGCGGTGCTTTCAAGATATAGCGGTCAAAAATTGCACGCGTTGCTGGATTCCGCATGAACCAGGTGATGAACATCGAAGTGCCGATGATCCCGAACACGATGTACATGAAATTGGCTTGCACAAATTCAGAGAGCGACACGACGAATTGGGTCGGTGCTGGCAGTTCACCTCCGCCCATTTCGGCGAACATGGCGGTGAACGTTGGAATGACTTTGTAGAGAAGCAGGATTACGACGAGCGTTGCGATCACAAGAACGATGATTGGGTACGAAAACGCGGAACGAATCTTACGGCGCAACTTCTGCGACTTTTCGATTTCGATCGCCAGTCGGTTCATGACGGTATCGAGAATACCGGCTTCCTCACCTGCTGACACAAGCGCGCAATAAAGACCGTCGAATGCGGTGGGGTGCTTTCGCATCGTCTCCGCAAGCGTCTGGCCCGATTCTACGTCTGCCTTGATGGCAAGAATAGTCGCGCGAAACCCCTTATGAGGTTC
>JBFFMO010001121.1:0-1990 GCA_041554035.1 Allomicrovenator sp.
GGAAAACCGCCGTAGCACAGGTAGTTTTTCGGGCCGGCGCCTATGCCCTGCAGGCCCTCATCCGCGTAGGCGGGGGCCGCCAGCAGCACGTCCGGCAGGTAGGCGGTCTCGACGAAGTTCTTGCAGGTTGCGCTGCAACCGAGCGTCCCACCGACGAATCCGCGGTCGAGGCAGGTTTTGGAATTGAGGTTGGCGCCGTCACAGACTTCACCGGCGTCAATTTGGCCGTTGCCACAAAGAGAGGTGCAACCCGTCAGGTCATCGGCGTTGCAGGTGGCATTGCATCGGAGGGTGCCCGCGCCCTTATCCAGCGAAGCACACGATGCATTGACGGTGTTGCCGTCACATAACTCGCCGGCATCGATCACGGCGTTGCCGCACAAAGTTTCGCAATCCGAGGTGTCGAAACCACCACAATTGGCGTTGCAGAAGAGTTCGCCCGCGCCGAAACCTTGGCCTTCGCAGGTTGCGGCGCCGATATTGTCGCCGTCGCAGGACTCGTTGGGGTCGATGAGGCCGTTTCCGCACGTGAGCAACGTGCACAACGAATTGTTGAACTTGCAGTCGAGGCAACTCAAAGAACCTTCATCGAAGCCAAGGCTGTCGCACGAAGCTCCGTCGAGCTCAGCTCCATCGCAGTCTTCACCCGTGTCGACCACGCCGTTGCCACAAAGCTGAACGTTATTGGTCGTATTATTCGTGGTGTTGTTGCTGACGTTGTTCGTGACGTTGTTGACGTTACCAAGGCAGGTTCCGTCGACGCAGTTCAAACCTGTGTTGCAGGTGCCGTTATCGTAACAGGCCTGATTCACACCACCGGCTGCCGAGGATTTTTTTGGTTTTGAAGAGTCCCCGCACGCCATCATGCTTAAACACATCAGCGCCAATACATATCGAAATTTCATCATCAAATTCTCCCAATTAATTCGCGGGATATGTACCCGCTTTTGTCAGGAAATTCCAATCTACTTGCTTATCTACTCGTGAGTAGATAACCTCATGGCATGGCACGACCTTCAAAAGAACTTGCAGCAGATACCGTGGACCGCTTGCTCGAAGGAGCCGAGGGGCTCTTCGCATTGAACGGCCTGAAGGCGACTCGCCTTGAGGACGTTGCGAAATTCGCCGGGATTTCCCGACCATCGCTGCTTTATCATTTTTCGAGCAAAGACCTGCTTTACGAGGCCGTGGTCAAAAGGATTTTCGATGCACTGGCGATGTCTCTTAGCGGCGCCATGACAAGGCAGGGCGACTTTGACTCCCAGCTTTTCAATGTGGTGAGTAATTTTTCGGGATTCTTGGCGAATCGTCCCGACGCGGCGGCGATTCTGCTGCGTGAGGTGATTTCGCCCGAAGGACCCGGACGCCGACGCCTGGTCGAACTTGGTGGGCCCATGATCGACGAAATCGAGAATTGGGTGATGGCAAGTGGCCGTGTCAGGCCCGACGTCTCCGTTCGCAGCCTTCTGATGCATATCGTCAGTGACACCTTGCTTCGCAACGGGACCGGTGAGCTGAAAACGCTTTTTTGGAAGTCGGTTGAAGAGCCGGCCTCTTGGTCGTTGGTAAAGGCCATGCTTCTTACAAAGGATACATGATGCGAGTGCTTCCGTTTTTGATCGTTTACGCGACGGTGCCGGCGTTATTGGCGGGACTTTGGTTTGGGGGCTGGACCAATCTTCTGGCTCCAGCTGTGGCGTTCATGCTGGTTCCGATGGCTGACGCCATGACCGGACATAATATGTCGAACCCATCGGCCGAAGACGAAAAAGGTCGTCGTTTTGATTGGCTCTACGGCCTTCCACTTTATCTGTGGGTTCCGCTCCAAATCGGAATTCTCGGATGGGGCGTACACGAATCGATGATTCGAAGTGGATGGGAATGGGTTGGACTGGTGGTCGCCGTTGGGCTCTTCACCGGCGGAATTGGCATCACGATCGCGCACGAATTGATGCATCGGAAGGCTTGGTATGAAAGAGCCCTGGCTGAA
>JBFFMO010001122.1:0-1984 GCA_041554035.1 Allomicrovenator sp.
AGGCGCGCAGAGGCATTGGCTGGTTTGCCGCCGAACGAGGCGGAGTACAAGATCTACCCCGAAACCGGCATCACAATAAGCGCCGGTATTGGAGTGACGATGAGCCGATGGCTTGGGCTTTCAGTGGCCGACGACGTCAACACAACGTCGGCTCTCGATGCGCTCGTGCGTGTTCTCAAATCAAGTGAGGCCAGCGCCGTTTTGCCACTCTTCCACCGCTCGGAAGAAGCGCTGATGTTGCCTTACGACCATTTGGTCATCGAGTAGGCAATTCTTCCCACCGCCAGGTCGGCACGACCGTTGTCGACGCCGCTGGCGGAACTCCCGAAAGCACCAGCGCAGATTCAAACCCAGCCGCATGCGCCCCTGCGATATCCGTGGTCAGTTGATCGCCGATGACCAGGGGGCGTGTCGCTCCAATCCTGCGCGCTCCCTCCCAAAAAATCGAAGGATGGGGCTTGCCCAGACGCATAAATACTGGGCTCTCGTCTGCAAAGAGATCGCCGAGGGCTTTTTCGAACATGGCGGCCACGCCGCCAGCTGCAAAGCCAAAGCTGCGGGCATCTGCGGGGTAGATCACGTCGGGATTGGGGAGCAGCATTTCGATCGTTCGCCCGATGCGCACCTGGCGTATCAGGCCGCTCAGCGCTCGATTGCATGCTGGTAGGAAATCAAAGCCCATCTCGTCGGCGAGGACGAACACGTCGAAATCGTCGTCCCATGAAACGATTTGAAGGCCTGCCCGGCTGACGTACTCATGCGCATCCGGCGTTCCAAGAACATGGGCCCTCGCCCCAGCGTGGTGTTTCCTCAAATGCTCTTCCAAGACGACGCCGCTCGTCAGCACCTGCGTGGGATCGACGACGAGTCCCACCTTAGCCCACTGCTCGGAAATCGTTAGCGGAAGTCGTGATGAATCATTTGTCACGATGGCGAACGGGTGTGATTTTGCAAGCCAATGCAGGAAGTCGTCGGCCCCAGGACGCAGTCCTGCTCCGTCAACAAGAACTCCGTAGGCATCGATCAGAAATCCGTCGTAAACGGCCAGCATCTCTTCGAACGTCATAGTTCCCTTTCATGCGCCAACTACGATCTCGTAGACTCGGCGGTCCTTATCCACACACTCGCACGTGATCGCGATATCCATGAATTTTTGGACGGTCTGAATTTGAGTCTCGGTATGGGCCGTGGGCGGACCAGTTCGAAACCGCCCTCCTCCCACAAGAACCATGGGCAGAATCAGCTGATCCGCCAAATGCGGTCCAACGGGCGCTCCAACCGCCAAATAGTCGCGAATCTCGGAGCAGAGTTCGTTTGCCACCGCTTCGGCTGGACGCCGTTGCTCGCCAAGCGCCACAAAGATCTCTCGTGTGTCTCCGGCCTCGAATTCCACGGCGAGAACGTTGCCGCAGCAATGGGCCTCCCACCGATGACTCCGCATGTCCTCTCGGGGCCAGCCAAATTGCGCGGCCAGGACTTCGAGTTCTCGGTGTGCAATGCCCTGAGGCAGGTCAGCGACCGCCGCCCAAGCAGCGGCCATCTGCGGCGCGCCCTCGACAAACTCCGCTCGCTGAAACTCCCCCTGGGTGAAACGGGCACTCAGGGCCCCTCCGCCTGCCGGGTAAAAGCCAGGTCGCTCGCACACGACATCGAGCCGAATTCCCATCTTCAAAAGAGCGGGAATCCAGGCCTTCTGAAGGAAATCGGCGCTCGGGGCCATCGGATTATGGGTCCCGCCTCCGATCTTCACCGTCGAGTCGCCGGCTTGAAAGAGCGCCGGCGCAACGGTCTGCAGCACCAGCACCGACGATCCAGCGCTACCGATCTGAAAGTCGTACTCGCCGGCCAACACCTCACCTGGAGTGAATTCGAGCCGGGTCGACCCGATTTCTGCTCCTGATTGAGTGCCCTGACATACTTCCAGCGCTGCGCGAACACAGGTCAGATGTTGCCGCATCAGGCCGGGCTTCTTACGGTTTTTGCG
>JBFFMO010001123.1:0-1981 GCA_041554035.1 Allomicrovenator sp.
GGCCCGTTAGACGCCAGCCCGGAAATCACCGAAGCGACGTCGGCGGCTTGACCATCGCCGAGCACGCGGGACAAAGCCCGACGCGCGACGTCGCTGTTTGCGAGGAACCCGTCCACGGCCTGGCCCATGGATACCGCGTTGGTGAACCGATTGAAGAAAGCCTCGTCGCCGCCCACGATGTTGATATTGGAGGTCTTAAATGCCTCTCCCATCACTTCAGACTGAGCGCGCGCTACATCGACTTGTGCCTTGAAACGCTCGATGGCGAGTGTTCGCTCGTGCTCGAGCGCAAGGCGGAATTCTTCGTGGTCTCGACTGACCGCGTCCAACGCCTTCATCGCTTCGGCCTTCTTGGCCAAACCATCGGCCTCGGCCACCAGACGTTCGCGGATGCCCAACGCAGCTGCCATCGACAGTTTCTCGTTTCCGGAAGCCTCCGCCTCGGCCTTTTCGCGAAGCACCTTGGCTTGAGCCATTCCTTCTTTTTCGATCGCCTGAGCAGAAGCTTCTTTGACGCGAACTTCGACCATCAACTGCTCTTCGTGACCTGCCGCCTGCGCCTGCATTTTTTCCTTCAAGACGTTGGCTTCGGCAAGTCCTTCACGCTCCACGGCTTCTGCACGATTCTGTGTGAGACGAATCTCGACCATGCCCTGCTCTTCGCGGCCTGCGGCCTCGGACGTCATCTTCTCTTTCAAAACCTTGGCGTCGACAAATCCTTGTTTTTCGGTGGCGATGGCATCGGCCTCCTTCACTCGGACATTTGCCAGACCTGAGGCAGCAAGTTCGGCCTGCGTGCCCTCGGCGGTTCGGATTTTTGCCTTGGCCACTCGGTCCGCGGCGTCAAGCTCAGCATCAGCAGTCAGGATACGTTCGCGAGCCGCAAATTTGGCGACTTCCTCGTTTGCTTCCGCAGCCTTGATTGAAGCAACCAGCGACTGTTGCGCCTTGCCTTCGGCTTCGATAATCGCGGTCTGTTTATCGCGATTCGCACCGGCAAGCTCCCGCAGGTCTTTGATGTTTTCTTCCTCTTGAGCCACGGTTTTATCGACCGAAATACGGTCCCGAATAATCTCGGCGATCGCCTTACGCTCTTTCTCGAGCTCTTTATCTTTCGCGTAACGCTGAAGGTCTGTTTCCCGCTCGCGAGCGATGACTTGAAGGGCGCGCTCCTTTTCAACGGTTTCTGTCTCGACCACCAAAACGCGTTCGCGATTCTTGGTGGCCACTTCTTCTTCGCGCTGTTTATTGATCGCCCGAACGGCAACCTGCTGTTCCGATTCAAGTCGTGCCAGCTCTGCTTTGGCGTGCTCTTGCGATTTGATCTCTTGGGCCGTCGAGAACTCTCGAGCTTGAGTCGACTCAATCTCTCGTCGTTGACGAGCTACCGCGTCAGCCTGTTGCCGCTCGTACTCGAGCATGGCCATGCTGGTTTCGAGGTCATCTTTGCCCGTGTCACGTTTCGCGCGGTTCGAAAGCTCATTCGTTCGGACCCGCTGCGACGCGGTCAATTCGGTAATTTTACGAATACCTTGGGCATCCAGGATATTCATGTCATCGAGCGCTTCCACTGAGGTCTGCTCGAGGTAGTCGATCGCCGCATCCTCAATAGAATAGCCATTAAGCTGAGTTCCAATCAGGTTTATGATGTCGTCACGAAACTGGTCGCGCTCATTGTAGAGGTCTTCGAATTCGAGTCGTTTACCCACCGTTTTGAGCGCCTCCGAAAACTTGGCCCCAAAAAGCTGCTCGAGGGTTTTGGGGTCGGATGCGCGAGCGCAGCCCACAGCCTGTGCGACGTTCAACACGTCAGCCTGAGTCTGATTCACACGCACAAAAAAGGTCACCTTGATGTCTGCGCGGATATTATCCTTGCAGATCAGTCCTTCCTTTCCGTTACGGTCGATCTCGATCGTCTTGACCGAGATGTCCATCACTTCGGCGCGATGAATCACGGGCAGAACAAAAGCACCTGTAAACA
>JBFFMO010001124.1:0-1978 GCA_041554035.1 Allomicrovenator sp.
ACACGCGGCCCCTTGTTGTTTTAGTCACCAGAAAATGACGTTCAGACAGATCAAAGATCTCCATAATTTCAGCGGGCTGCAGGTAGTTCAGCACACCATAGGTGGACAGCCGCTCCAGGCCACGGTCCGACAAAAGTCGCGATGACGAACCCCGCAGCATTGCCGCAATCAAGTGAATCGACCCTTTATTATTGGTGCGAGCGACACCACTCAGAAGTTTTCGCACGATGATATCGTTTGAATCGGGAACCTGATGCACATCACGTTTCTGAGGCGTCATGTCTGCCGGACCATTGCATTGGTCGCAATGGCCGCATTTCGAACCGAAGGTAGATACACTGTTAAAATGCCGTAAAAGCTGGAGTTGCCTGCAGCCGGACATGCAACAAAAGCGCACGGCATCGTTGAGTTGCCGTTGAGCAATCTCACGGCGCAAACCAATTTGGTCCCAATCGACCCGCAGGTCTCGCGTTCGACTGAGATCTAAAACCGAAGTCCAAGGAAAGCCGTCTCGAACACCAAAATCGATATGCCCAACGGTCTTCAGCAAGCGAAATGCCGCCTCGACTGCGCCGCTGCTGACATTCCCCTGCTTTGATGAACGATTAATCACCTGTGCAACCATCTCGGGTCCCACGGCATGACTACCCAAACCGTATCTTCTGAGCTCAGACCAGACGCCCATCACCACGTCAGGCATCGGAAATGAGAGATCGATGAAAAACTCGTGGATCGAGCGGTCATTGGCTCCAAAGAGCAGCACACAGTGAGCGGGCTTGCCGTCACGCCCAGCGCGGCCGGCCTCTTGATAGTAGGCCTCGACACTCCCTGGAACGTTATAATGAATGATCGCTCGAACGTCGGATTTATCGACCCCCATGCCAAACGCATTTGTGGCGATCAATACGGGCACATCACCTGCCATGAACGACTCTTGGACTTCGTTGCGCCGCGTGTCCCCGAGCCCACCGTGATAGGTGCCGACCAAATGCCCGGCGTTTCGCAACATCGAACACACCAAATCCACCTGCTTCCGAGTCGCGCAATAAATCACGACCGACTCGCCAGGAAAATGCCCCAAGACCTCTTGAATTCGGTTAAATTTCTCTTCGTCGGTGGCGGCGTGACGGACCTCAAAAAAGAGGTTCGGACGCTCAAAACCCGACACGATCACCCGCGCGTTGGGCATGCCCAATTGCTGCAAGATATCGGCTTGAACCTCAGGTGTAGCCGTGGCCGTCAGCGCGATCGTGACGGGCGATCCGAGCTTTTTCCGAAACTCTCCGACTTCTAGATAATCCGGTCGAAAATCATGCCCCCATTGGGAAATACAATGGGCCTCGTCCACGGCCAACATCGAGACCGTGGTTCGTTCGATTGCTTCTAAAAATGCTGTGTTTCGAAAGCGCTCCGGCGCGACGTACACAAGCTTAAGCCGGCCTTCGACCATGTCATGAAGTCGATCCATCTGCTCGGCATACGAGAGCGAGGAATTGATGCATGCCGCCGGAATTCCACGTGCCTGCGCGGCATCGACCTGGTCTTTCATCAACGCGATCAACGGCGAAATCACAATCGTCACGCCTTCAAGCAAGCAGGCGGGAAGTTGGTAACACAGGCTCTTACCCGACCCCGTCGGCATCACCGCAAGCGCGTGCATGCCTTCCATAACCGACTCGACGATGTCTCTTTGTCCATCGCGAAAAGTCGTGAAACCAAAGAGGTCTTCCAGACCGGAATCTATGTCTTTCGCAAGGCTTGGCGCGTTCATTCGATCACCGAGGGCTCGTGGCAAAACCACTGAATGGATTTTCAGTATCGTAGATCAAGACCAGACATTCAAGGTCATCATGATCGTGTCGAAGAGCGTTATCGGACAAAGAAAAAAAAAGTTGCGAAATCCTACTCCACTTATGGAGTCCCTATGTGACGAAGGGCTGCATTGCCTACATGGGCAATCGAGCATAAATTAAAATAA
>JBFFMO010001125.1:0-1978 GCA_041554035.1 Allomicrovenator sp.
CAGACGAGGTCGATCGACAAGAACTCAAGGCCAAAGAGGTTGGTTTGATAACCTTCGCCGGCGCCGTAGGTGAATAGGGCGTTGAATCCAAACGCGAAGATGATGGTCGAGAAGAACCCGCCAATGGCGCCTTCCACTGATTTGTTGGGGCTGACACTGGGATAGAGTTTTCGTTTTCCAAACGCACGCCCGGTGAAATATGCGCCGGTATCCGACGACCAAACCATCGAGAGCGTCATCAAGATCCAGAAGCCGCCGGCTTGCCCGGTGTCTCGCGAGAGCAGCGCAAGGGTGCCGATCATCAGCGCACCGTAAATGATTCCCGTGATCGCTTTGGCGATTTGATCGGAGGCCGCCTCGAGCTCTTTCCACGTGAAAAGAACGTAGAGCATGATCAGGATTGCGGCGCCGCAAAAGGCACCGATGAAATGGCTTGGAGCCCAGTACATCACGCTATAAACGCCGGCACTCAAAAGCGCCGCGAGGTTGCGCAGACGCGGCTCTTGCGCGCCAAAGGTCATGTTGCCGTATTCCCAAACCGATGTCGGTCCTGCCCATAGAAGCAGCAGGAAGAAGCCCCAGGGTGGGGCCACAAACATCACGTATAAAAGGATCGGAATCGCGACCGCAGCCGTGACGAGCCGAGGTCCAAGGTCAGACTTCTTCTTGGACATAAATCAGCCCTGCTTTTGCTCAAGTTCGGCAATTTTTGCGGAGATCGCTGCGTTGTCGGGTTCCATGCTCAACGCAAATCGAAGGTTCTGGAGGGCCTGTGTCGCCTGCCCGCGCGCGAGGTCGGTCTGCGCGAGCTTCAGGAATTTCTTGGAGGCCGCGGAGTTGCCAAGATCGGCGAAAGTCTTGGGGCCCGAGTCGGCATTGGACTCATCCCCCGCCATGCGCAGTTCGCCCGTCGCAAGCAACTCGTCATAACGATTGCGTCTGCGGCGATCGGAGAGCACGCCGAAGGCTTCCGTGTACAATTTGTAGAGTTCGTTGACCTGATCGTAGACGGCGTCTCCCCAGCGTTCTCCGCGATGTTTTTGGTAACGATCGGGGTGGTAGCGCAGGCTGAGGGCGTCGAAGATCTGGACGATCAAATGATGCGGCGCACCGGCTTTGAGCCCCAGCATCTGGTAATACGACTGCGTGGGCAGCAGCCCATGGCGTTCCACAACTTCGTTGTAGAATCCTCGCCATTTTTCGAGATCTTCGGCCGACTCTTCGGGCTGGAGGATCCGTTTGAGCGCGTTGCGAAAAACGGGTCCGGGCACCGGATACGTCACCGCGACGTCAAAGGGCCCGCTCGCGGGTGGGTCGTTGGTCACAAGGTAAAGAATATTTGGCGGAGGGCTCATTTCTTTGAGCGCGGCACATAATGTCGCGCCATGGCTGTCGGCGAGCGTTTCGTGGACGACGGCATAAGGGATGCCGCGACCCGCAAGCTTGGCTGCGATGCCGTTGCCTTTCCGGGAGGCGATCGGCGTGAATTGGTCTGCCGGCAAATCAGCGACAATTCGACGCAACAAATCGGTATCCCCACACGCAATAAGTATCTGTTCCAAAGTGTAAGTCTCCTTGATTCCCTTTGATACCGCGGCGACGCTCACGATGGCAAGACTTAATGGCCGGAGACGGCGCGGTCGAGCCGGGCCGCCAAGAACAAATCGGCCAATGTCATCGCGCACATGGCCTCCAAAACGGGTACAGCCCTGGGCACGATGCATGGATCATGGCGCCCAGAGCACCTTTCATGTCCGAGGTGCCCCGTCCGTAGAGGCGGCCCTCCCGGATTTCCCCCGAGAAGGGAGACGTCTCCCAATCTTCCGGATCGCCGATTTCCACCGTATCCATATGCCCGTCGAAGAGGATGGACGGTCCCGGGTGTGCGCCTCGCACAGTACCCATCAGATTCCCGGCCGTATCGACCTTGATCTCGTCGAAGCCTTTTTGCTCCATTCTTTCCTTGAGGAAGCCGACC
>JBFFMO010001126.1:0-1978 GCA_041554035.1 Allomicrovenator sp.
ACTGCCGTGAGCGGGGCTCGGATATCACGTTGAACGAGGAGCTGGAGTTGTGCGGTCATTTGTCGTCCTGTGATTCCAGAAGTTCTGCGAGCGAGTCCAAGGATTCCGTCCAAAATTGGCGGTGGAACTCAAGCCAGGCCGATGCTTCATGCAGAATCGCTGGATTCAGCGAGCATTCATGAACCCGTCCATCGATGGTTCGTTCGATGAGCCCCGCGGCCTCCAACACCTTCAGATGCCGTGAGATCGCCGGCAGCGACATCTCGAAGGGTTCCGCCAATTCGGTCACCCGTGCAGGCCCCGTCGAGAGCCGGCGCAGCAATGCCCTGCGGGTTCGATCCGAGAGGGCGCCGAATATCCGGTCGAGTTCATCGTCCTCGTTTTTGGCTGCATTCGTCATAGTTGATATCATTTAACCAAAGTGTTTAATAAGTCAAGTTAACAATCTTGTTAACTATCGAAAAGAGGCCAGAACAGCTGAGACCGTCGTCTTTGTCGCAGGGAAGTGACTTTGTCTGAATCTCTGCGAGTCTCAATATGGGATAGTGGCGAACCATATTAGGGCGAAAAAATGATTGAGACGGCCGTTTACAGCACCAAGACCTATGACCGTGAATACCTGTCCGCCGCGGCCGAGGATATTAGCTGGAGCTTCTTCGAGTTCCCGCTGAATGCTCAGACGGCGTTGTCGGCGCAGGGCGCCAGCGCGGTGTGCGTATTTGTGAACGACTTGGTCGATCGCGAATGTCTGCAGGCGTTGTCCCCGGTCGATGTGAAGCTGGTGGCCCTACGCTGCGCTGGCTTCAATAACGTGGACCTCGACGCAGCGCGCGAGTTTGGTATTTCCGTGGTGCGGGTTCCGGCTTATTCGCCGCATGCCGTGGCTGAGCACACCGTTGCGCTATTACTCACGCTTAATCGCAAAATACATCGAGCCTATAATCGAGTTCGCGAGCTCAATTTTTCGTTGCATGGATTGGTGGGATTTGACGTGCATGGAAAGACCGTGGGGATCATTGGCACGGGCAAAATCGGACGCCTGAGCGCCCAGATTTTTAAGGGTTTTGGCACAAAAGTGGTCGCCTTCGACCGATATCCAGACTTCGAATGGGCCAAGTCCAATGGAGTGGAATATCTCGACCTTGACGGCGTGCTCGCCCAAAGCGACGTGGTCTCGCTTCACGTGCCCTTGGTGCCCGATACGTTGCACCTGTTGAACGATGAAACCATTGGCCAAATGAAACCCGGCGTGTTCATTATAAACACAAGCCGAGGGAAACTCATCGATACCGCCGCGTTGATTGCGGCCCTTAAATCGGGCCATATCGGTGGCGTCGCGCTCGATGTTTACGAGGAAGAAGAGGGCGTATTTTTCGAAGATCTTTCAGGTGAGATTCTTCAGGATGACGAGCTTTCGCGACTGCTCACGTTTCCAAATGTGTTGATTACCGCCCATCAGGCCTTTCTTACCCGAGAAGCACTGGGTGAAATCGCGCGTGTGAGCGTCGCGAATATGAAACGGTTCGCGGCCTCGGAGCCTTTCATAGAAGGGACTGTGCTTTAACCACTTAAATCTACTATTTTGCCAGTCATGGATTCTCTACCCAACATGCCCACCGATGTGGCCGCGGTATTCGCGGCGTACCCAACCGAGGCCGCCGCTCGCCTGCTGGAAGTGCGCGACCTGATTTTGGCGACCGCAGCATCGACAGCAGGGGTAGGGCGGATCGAGGAAACTCTGAAATGGGGAGAGCCGGCGTACCTGACCAAGAGCAAGACAGGGAGCACTCTACGCTTAGGTTGGAAGGCCGCTAGACCGGACGAGTGTTTCGTATTCTTGAATTGCCAGACGAGCCTTGCCGAGACCTTCCGCGATTGGTTCGGCGATGAACTGGTTATCGAGGGCAACCGCGCAATCGTGCTGCTTGTGAACGAGCCGATCCCCTTAGAAACTTTGACCCGATGCATCGAATCCGCG
>JBFFMO010001127.1:0-1977 GCA_041554035.1 Allomicrovenator sp.
GCTTGGCCTGGATTTCAGACGACTGCAGTTCACGTCGGACTTGCTGCCCGCAGACATTCTGGGAGTGTCGGTTTGGCTGGCCGATTCGGCCGAGTTTTCCTTCCGCCCGGGACCGGTCTTTTCGAATATCATTCTGGCCGACGAGATCAACCGAACCACCCCTCGTACACAATCTGCGCTCTTGGAAGCCATGAGCGAACGACGTGTCAGTGTGGACGACACGACCCACGCCCTACCCGACCCATTTTTGGTGATCGCCACCCAGAATCCGCTCGAGCATCACGGCACGTATCCCTTGCCCGAGAGCCAACTTGACCGTTTCCTGATGCGCCTGTCTATCGGACATCCGATCCGCGAAGTGGAACTCTCCTTGTTGAGCGAACGCGGCTCAAGCCAGCCCGTCGACCAGCTGAGTGCCGTGAGCGATCCGGAGGCGTTTAAAAGGCTCCAGAAGAAGGTCAACGCCGTCCATCTTGGGCCCGAGGTCGCGGCCTATATTCTGGACGTCGTCACGGCCACGCGACGCGACGCGCGAATCCGCATGGGCGTGTCCACCCGTGGTGTGCTCGCCCTTGGCCAAGCGTGCCGCGCCTGGGCGATGATGAAAGGACGGGACTTTGTGATTTCGGACGATGCGCGCAAGCTCATCGTGCCCTGTCTGTCCCATCGCTTGAGCTTGTCGGGATCGATGGCTGACGACCGCGCCACGGCGGAGGCCACGATGGAAGACCTTGCCAGCAAAGTGCCCGTTCCGGCCTAGCCAACTGGCGTCGAATGCATTTGAATCTTGCGGCGACCTGCCCTTACGTGGAATGTCCTGAGCCTATCAACGGGTTGTTGGCGGGGTCTCCGCTGCATTTCGCTTCAAACACGTCACGTAACGCATGAAAAAACTTCTAAAATGGACCATCATCACCTCGCTTATCGCGGTGATTTGCGCCGTGGTCGGGCTGACTGGAATCTTCTGGTATTTTGGCCGGGACCTTCCAAAAATTCTGGAACGAGACGACTTTGCGCCGCCTCAGATGTCCCGAATTTATTCAGCAGATGGCCACGTGATCGGGGAATTCTTCACACCGGGTTCTAAACGCACGGTGGTTCCCGAAGACAAGATCCCCAAACACGTCAAAGAAGCGTTCATGGCGGCTGAAGACGCCGATTTCATGATTCATGAGGGCATCGATTACCTGGGCATGGTGCGCGCGTTCTACTACGCACTGCGATACGACGTGGGTGTGAAAGGCACCTCAACCATCACTCAGCAGGTCGTCAAAAATCTAATTTTGTCGCCAGAAAAAAGCCTCTCTAGAAAGGTCAAAGAAATCATCCTTGCGCGGGAACTCGAAAAAAACCTGAGCAAAAATGATATTCTTTATCTCTATTTAAACACGATTTATTTGGGCCATGGCGTCAACGGAGTCGAGGAAGCATCACGACTTTATTTTGGTAAACACGTCTCCGAATTAGACATCCCAGAAGGCGCCCTGCTTGCCGGGCTTACCCAGTCACCTGAAGGCCTCACGCCCTTACGTCATCCCGAAAAAGCGATGAAAAGGCGTGTTTATGTGCTCAAACAGCTTCGCGATAAGGGCTTTATTTCAGAGGCAGAATTTCACGCCGCCAGCGCGACCCCGCTGAAAGTCGCCAATCGCGAAAAGACCGACCCCTATCTTGAAATCGCGCCCCATTTTGTGGAATTCGTCCGACGAGAACTCGTCGCAAAATACGGCGACGAAAAAGTCCAAGGCGGCGGGCTCAGGGTCGAAACGACGTTAAATGTGACACGCCAGATCGCTGCCAATAAAGCGCTGCGTGATGGCCTGAGAACCTACGATGAACGGCAGAAACTCTACCGGCCCAAGAAGACTCTCAAAGAAAAAGACTTCGACGGATTTATTAAGACTTCCGGCAAATCGTTGGCCAAACGCGGATTTAAAAACGGTCGAAACTACGACGCCCTTGTGGTCAAAAACGACA
>JBFFMO010001128.1:0-1975 GCA_041554035.1 Allomicrovenator sp.
CCTCGACGTGTGCCTGTTGAGATCAAGAGCACTGTCGGTGGCGGTCCAACCAACGAAACAATATGGCGCGACTCTGACAACAAGCTGTTGCGTCGATACTTCGCTCAGCTTCAGACGTATCTTATTCTGACCAACGAGCCTGGTGGGCTCGGGTTGTTCAAGGACAAGATCACAGGCCTTTGGTCTGTGTGCGCCGTTTACCTCGACTACGAATACGCAGAGGTCCTATTGAAGCGCGCAGAAGTCGTGCGCGATTACGTGCGCAAGATCGAAGCGTGCGCAGACGAGCAAGAAATGCTTGCGCATCTACCAGACAGAATCGCAGACCGAAGCGAGTGTGATGGCTGCCCGTGGAAGGACACTATCTGCCACCCAGAAGAGTCGCTAGTTGATTCGGTGTTGCTTGCGAATGACAATGAGTTGATTGCAATGCTAGAGGAGCGCGAGAAGCTTGACAAACCACGCAAGCGCTACGCAAAAATCGACAAGCACATCAAGAAGCGCTTCGAGCTGACAGCCGGCGAAAGATTCGTTGCAGGTGGCTATATGATCACGAAGAAGAAGACAACAAAGACAAAGCGTATCGATATCGAGCGCATAACGAACAGAGAGGACACAACGGATGAGTGACGCAGAACGAAAACCAGAGCAAGAAGAACCAAAACCAATAGAGACCACGAAGCCTAACGGGCTAGCGGTAGTCGATGTGCGTGATGCGAGCGCCGAAGGCGTTGCGCTCATGAAAACGCGCGTTGAGAACCAAAAGCAAATGTTGAAGATAGCGATCAGCCTGACATCGCCAAGTCAGTGGACGGTTTTCTCTGGGAAGGATCGAAACGGTGTTCTTCGCGAAAGCGTGTACCCAACAGGAGGCGCAGCAGACACGATATTGCGTAGGGCGTTTGGTCTCACGTGGGGCGAAAAAACGGTGACGGTCGAGGACACGCCACAAGGGCCTGAATCTGTATGCAGAGCATGGATCGTACAAAACGGCGTGCCTGTCGAGGAGTTTGAAGGCCGTCGACGCATGGGCGGGTTCATAAAGACAGAAGCCGACATGAGAAAAGGGTCCGTTGAGAACATGAAAAGCGTCGCTGTTCGAGATCTTCTTGGCCTGCGGTTCCGCACTCCGTCAGAGCTTCGCGATCTCGGCCTCGATGTCTCGAAGCTCGAACGACGAGCCGAGTTTCAAACACATGAAAAAGACGAAAGCGGTATCCCTGTTGTCCCGTTCGGTAAGAACAAAGGCACGCCTGTAACAGACCTCAATGAGCGGCAGCTGGATTGGTACATCGAAGCCGCGACACAGCGCCACGCCGAGTTGTTGGCTGATAGCGCGAACGCCAAATGGGCTCCGAAAGAGAAGGCTTGGCTTGATGCTCTCCGCAAAGAGAAGGTGTCTCGCGGTCAGAAGCCGCAAGCAAAACAAGATGAGCAAAAGCCACAGCCAGGCGACGAGGGTTACATCGACCAGATTCAGGCGTGGGATGAACCAGGGAGCGATGGATAGCGCAAAACGCCCAATGGGTGCGTCTCCCACAGACCTTAGTCGACTGGTCGAGATGGAGACCGCGAAAGCATGAGTGAACATGGCTTGACAGCTCGGAGAGACGAGCACCAAGGATGACGATAAATGAACGTCGCTGACATCATCAAGAAGCATCTTCGCGAAATTGGCGCGGACGGCCTGTGCAATCCAGAGCAAGAATGCGGTTGCAGCATCGACGACATTGAGCCGTGCGAGATCATCAATATCTCTGATTGTGTGCCTGCTAAGCGCGTGAGGTGTGACAAGTGCGACGGGCATGGGACGAGAGACGTCGAAGGTGACGGAACTTGCTTGACGTGTCACGAATGCGATGACGGGTTTTTGTTTGTTCCGATGATGAAGCCACCAAAGAACACCACTTAGATTGTGCCTTTGATTTCCATCACTACCTCGCGATCACCACGACTGCCCCGCCGAGCGCAGCAC
>JBFFMO010001129.1:0-1975 GCA_041554035.1 Allomicrovenator sp.
CACACGTTTGGCCACCACCGCAGTCTTGTTCGCCGCAACGAACTTTGGTCGGGCATTGCATCAGATTAGCGACCAACGAGACACGGTTGTCAAAACCAAGTTTCGCGCGACGCATCGTGGCGCCATCGGCGTCTGCGGCTATGCCGACTCGAAACACACCGTTGCGCACGTAGGTTGTGCTTTGGCGGTCCTCAAGGGGGACCACACTTCGTTTTTCTCGATTTGGATTTCTAAAAACAATCCGGTCACCCTCGGCAAAACCGGGGACAATTCCGATGCTCACTTTTTCGCTTTTGTCGGCGCTGGGCAGCGTGAAATACAGCTCGGCCCGGCCCTGTGCGCTGTCATCGGCCAATATGCGTCCCATCAACAACGGCCCAATCATGCGAAGCGTCACTCCGTCGCGGGCATTTCGGATGGTCGTACGCGACGCAATATCCGTGATTCCACCACCACCGGCATTGGAAACGGCTGCTTTGATGACCGGGTCAGAGGCCGCAATCAACGTCGTCTGGATGCCACCAAGCGATGTTCCAAACGCCACGTAGGCTTGATCTCCACCAAAATCCACGATGCCGTCACCGTTGAAGTCGCCGGCAATCTCGGGCTGGCCGTCTCCATCGTTGTCAAAATCGGCAACGATAGAACGATGTGCGATCACAAAGGGGTCGTCCTCATTCACCGCCGCCGGGAATCGATGAACACCGTCAAACGCCCTCAGAATGCGGATGAACTGCATTTGGTCGACGGTTGTTTGTCGGAAGTTGTCTCGGGTATGCAAAATGTCCGAGGTGAAGAACATCCCGCCGGAATCTGCGACGCCGTCGTTATTCAAGTCGCGAGCACGATGATGCCCAATCATCTTGGCAAAATTTGGAATATTCAGAGCCGGATTATTGATGGCCCGGTCGATCAGCGCGTCGTATTCCGGAGGAATCACAACACCATGCCCCACTGCGTCGATGGCACAGGTCGCAAAGCCGAACTTTGCCAACGCGCCTCCGAAGAGCAGGATTTCCAGTCGCGTGGAGTTGATCGCGTGAGAGTAAATCACCGTCGGGAAGGGAGGCTTGATCGTTTCGGTCGGCTTGGGAACCGTGCACAAGAACGTGACTTCACCAGGTTTGTAGAACGCCTCGCCGGTTGATGGATCGAGCTGGAAGACCTCGTCATCGTCTTGAGGGTTTGAATTCTGCCCCGGGGGATCAGCAAGGCCGTCTTTATCGGCCAGGAAATACGGGGAGCGAAAGGCACCTGAAACCAGATAATCCACGAAGCCCAGGTTTTCTGCGATGATATCCGCAGATCCTGACGCCACGCCGAAAAGACTTGGAAGCAAGGGCACAAGCAACGTCGAGAGCGGCGCAAAATCGAAGGTCATCGGAAGCGGGGCGCCGTCTCTTTTTCCGTTATGAACGAAATTCAAATCGGCAGGATACTCTTGGGCAAGTCGCTCGAAAGTGCCGTGACCGTAGAGTCCAGCTCGAACAGCACGGAGGTCTTCGGTCGGGTCCTGAGTCGTAAATGCCCAAGCAAAACGGACGGCCTTCAGCTCGCTGTCAAAACGTGAGGGCATCGCCTTAGGAAGCGCGACGCGCAAAGCCGAGAGGACTTCAGTCTGGCGTGTGTGATTGACGTACTCAAAGGGTGAATCGACGCTGTTTTGGTCCTCGCCGACCAACGCATCGGTGAGCACAACCGCATATCGCGAGTTGGCTTCGAGCACCTGCACCGGACGAAGAATCAGCGTATTCGTCTCACGCTCATACCATTCAAGGGTGTTCCCTGGTGTGTAGGGGTCTTCGTTCTGATCAAGAAGGTTCGGCTGATCCCAGACCCCGTCGTCATCTGTGTCTTCGAGCGGATCCAGAACCCCATTTCCGTTATCGTCGGTTTCGGCCATGCTCTCGAAGAGCAGGTTCGTCCCTTGTTTCCTGGGGTCGAAGTCATAAAGTCGGTCAGGCTCGGCATGCAG
>JBFFMO010001130.1:0-1972 GCA_041554035.1 Allomicrovenator sp.
ACGTCGTCAACGGCTGCCTGTAATGGGGCCTCTGGCGCGAATGGTCTTACAGCACTGGTGAATACAACGCCCGAGCCCGCTGGAGTCAATTGTGGAGGCGGAGGCACCCGAATCGATACAGGTTTGGATATGAATGGCGATCAACAGCTTCAAGGTACTGAGATTTCTCAGACTTCGTACGTCTGTGGCGGTCGAGCTTGTGACCCAGCCACCGAAGTTTCGTATGGGGGACGGTGTTATTACCTCGACGGAGCGGTTTGCGCATCAGGTTATGAATTGGCTCCGCAGTCCATACTGGCCATCATCGCTGGCGATTTCGTGGGCAAAAATAACAAGACGGTGCCTTCACAAAGCTGCTGCATTGAGCATGCTGCTCAGGCTGCAGAATCGCAGGACTGGGGCATGGTTGCTCCGGATTGCAACGGCTCGAATACGATCGTGACTGGTCCGGTATTGGGCGGCTCTAACTGCAACAACACCCTCCAGACCTATCCTGCACAACTCCGACTCTGCGTGTCGAACTAGGTTGAGGTCTTCAGCGGTAGTGCCGCCTGCCTGAAATGAAGAGCGCTCAGGATTTCAACGATCTGGGCGTCGCACATGTGCCGGATATTGTGCTCAGATCCATCAAATACAACTGATTATCCTGCAAACCGTCGTTCTTTCCGACGGTTTTTTTTTGCGTGTAATGACGCGAGTATTCTTGGTGTTTTTATATCTGGCAAGCTGTCATGTGTTCTAGGCTGTGCGCGTGGATGCGCGGTGCGCATCGTGGTAAACTTCCGTCCTTCCGTACCGGTTGGGGGCATTCGTTGAACGCTGAATCCAAAAGTCCGCCTGTTGATGCCGTCGTGTCGCCCATTTCGTTGGTGATTGTTGCGGTGTTTTCTGCCGCGTTGGCGCTGGCTCTCGAAGCGAGTTCGTTTCGGTTTCCCGTTACATCGCGTGCGTTCTGGGGAATGGTTTGGGGCTTCGTTCCGGCGCTTGCGCTTTGCACGCTGCCCTTTGTTGTCGCCAAGGCGATGCAGCGAATTCCGCGCTTTTCCGTTTCCGTTCGAAAGTGGATCGCAGCCGGAGTCGTCGGACTGTTTTTTGCGATACCGCTGAAATGGGTTGGGGATTCGCTGATCATTGGCGGATGGGTTTCCCAACAAAGTTGGGCGCATTGGCTGCCATGGGGCGTCGTTCTGGCGGGGGTGGTTGGCCTCACGATTCTGAGTCGCATTTGGCTCCAAGAACGATGGCAAAAATATCTGATTCTGCCCTTCGTTGTGGTCGGGTTGGCCCTGATTATAGGCGACGCGCTCGTGTTGCCAGGTCTCTATCAGGTACCCCGTTATGCCGCGCGTTTGATGGGCCAAGAATTTCTGGTCTTGGCGCTGTGGAGGCTGCGTTTTGCGCCGTCCTCGAAACCATGGATGCGCAGGACCAGTGTGGGTGTTGGGGTTTTGATGATTCTTGCCGCGAGTGTGGTTTGGATCAAGCTCCCACGCAAAATCAACATGGAGATGAGCTTTCGAGGCGGCGTCGCCACGAATTTGAGATCCATATCCGCCGTTGGCTCTGAGCCTTCGACGCCCATCAACGAGATTCTTAGAGCTGAGGTGCCGTGGAAAGCCGCAGTCAAGGCTCCACCGGCGCGTCGAGCCAAACATGTCATCCTGCTGCTCGTCGATACTCTGCGGGCCGATGCCCTGAGTCCTGCCCGAGAGGAGCCCGGCGCACGAGTGTTGGTCAAGAACACCGACACACCGTTTCTGAACAAGTTTATGGCCGAGGAATGCTCAGTCTTTCGTCGCGTCTATGCTCAGGCTCCGGCGACCCACCGTTCGATTCCACCGACGTTTCGATCGGTTGAGGCATGGGAGAACGGCCTGCAGACGGGCACCGCGTTAGGCACGCATTTGACCCAGGAAGGCGTGGATACGTTTGCCGTCGTGAACGAGTATTTTGTGCTCCCCTGGTACGATTC
>JBFFMO010001131.1:0-1972 GCA_041554035.1 Allomicrovenator sp.
AGTTGTTGAAGCACTGGAACACGACGATGTGTATCCCGGTCTTCATGAAGTCACTCCAAACATCCCGGTTGCACGAGCCGTCGCGGAGCTGAGCCCATACGAGGCCGTCTCCAGCCAGCGTGCGATTGAGGCCTTGGGCGGTACTTCCCCCATCTTCAAATTGGACTGGAACGAATCCACGATTCCGCCCAGCCCCTCGGTGCAACGCGTGTTGTCGAATTTCATTGCTCAAGGTGCCAATTTGAATTGGTACCCCGAGCTTGGAAGTCGCTCGCTCCTCCTTGGACTCAGCGATTACACTGGCGTTCGTCCTGAAAGCATCATGGTGACCAATGGCAGCGATGACGCGCTTCACCTGATTTGCTCGACCTTCTTGGATTCTGGCGACGAAGTCGTCGTGCCGGTCCCGACCTATAATCATTTTGTTGTTTTTGCGCATGCGAAAGGCGCGAAGATTCGACAGGTGGTCGGTGACAGTCCGTTCAGCTCAAATATTGCGGGCATCCGCGCGGCGCTCTCGCAGCGAACCCGAATGCTCTATCTGGTCAGTCCGAACAACCCAACCGGCGTGCTCACGTACCCCGAGGAAGTCGCCGCGATTTGCCGCGATTACCCGAACTTGTTGGTGCTTCTGGACGAAGCCTATTTCGAATTTGCCCAGGTTTCGGCGATTTCGTTGGTCGAACAATTCCCCAATCTGATCGTGACACGCACGTTCTCGAAAGCCTTTGGTCTTGCGGGATTGCGTGTGGGTTATCTGGCTGCTCATCCCACCGTGGTGGAAGGCCTGAGCCGTCTTTATAATCCCAAGAGCGTGAACACGATGGCCCAGCTTGGCGCGCATGCCGCTCTGGCTGACCGGGATTACCTCAATACGTACCTCGAAGAAGTCAACGCGTCGAAAGAGCTGCTTCGTCAGTTTTTTGCGACCCGTCGTCATGTCGAGGCTTGGATCACACCGGCGAATTTCGTCGTGGTTCGTACCGGAAATATTGATCAGACGCTTCGTCGGCTTGAAAATCTGGGCGTCTATGTACGCGACCGTTCGACCTATCCTGGACTCGAAGGTTGTTTGCGTATGACCGTGGGTACAACCGAGCAGACTCAGCGCCTCTTTGAGCGCCTCTCGAAAGTATTCTGAGAGCCTTTTGGGCCTCTCCACTTATCCAAAAAAATCCAGAACTTTGCGTCGACGTGAGGCTCGCCTTGCGCGGCCATCCGCCCATTGGCGCAAAGCTTTGATATTCTCTTCGTAAGTTCGATAGAGGGGAACCGTCTCTTTCACGGCGAATTCGAGGTCTTCGAGCGCGAGGTCTCGATTGGACGCAAACGCAGTGTACATGCCGCTGATCACGACTTGCTCAAGCTCGGCTCCGCTGAAATGCTCGGTCATTGCGGCCAACTTATCGACCACTTCATTTTCAAAAAAGCGGCCGTGACGAGTCAGGTGGATTCGTAGAATCTCAACGCGTTCTTGGATTTCAGGCAGGTCGACAAAAAAGATCTCATCAAAACGGCCCTTTCGCATCAGCTCCGGCGGCAGCGCTTCGACCTGATTGGCGGTCGCGACCAGAAATACAGGGGATTGTTTTTCCTGTTGCCAGGTCAAGAGCGACCCCAGAACACGAGAGGCTCCGCCATCTGACGTGTCGCCAAAGCCTTTTTCGATCTCGTCCATCCAAAGAATACAAGGTGCCAGTGCGTCGGCCGTGGCAAGTGCCAGGCGAAGGGATTCTTCGGGGCTCTTTTTGCCCTCAAAAACCGCGCCAAGGTCGAGCCGCAAGAGCGGCAACCCCCAATGACGGCCAATCACCTTGGCCGTGAGGCTTTTCCCGCATCCCTGAACACCGATGAGCAAGACTCCGCGCGGGTGCGGAAGGCCAAAGGCTCGCGCTTCGGCTCCAAACGCCCGTTGGCGTTCATCGAGCCACGCTTTCAATTCACCCAATCCCCCCACGTCTCCCATCCCGGC
>JBFFMO010001132.1:0-1968 GCA_041554035.1 Allomicrovenator sp.
AAGAAATCTGTGAACTGCCCTAAGAGGCGCTCTACGACTTCATGAGCGCCACTGATATCCGTGCGCATGTATTGGGTGGCCACCATCCAGGTCAGTTCCGCAGACCTGACGAGGGATGAGCTGGCCCTCCGCGCGCGCGATGTGGCCAAAAGCCCCAGCGCCTCAAGATCGACCTCGCGCCAAGCGTGGTGCATGGCACGAATCAGACGCCCTTCGCTGAAGGGGTCGGCACCGATGCGACACGCTGCTAGAAGCTCGTTTCCGGCCAGCGGATGAGGCTTTCCGAGCCGCTCAAAGGCCATGATCAACAAGCGGGTTTGAGGATCCGTGTGAACGCGTTCGAGGGCGGCCGCCGACGCGGTATCAAAGGCCCGCGATTGCAGCGATTCGGCCAGATTCGCCACGTGCATCGCGTAATAGGTGGGGAATCTGGATCCCATCGATTCACGGGCACGCGTGTTGACGCGAGCAAGCACAAAGAGCTGATGACCAAGGTCATCGATTTCCCGCGGCGATGTCGAAACCTCGACTCGCCTCAAGACCGATGCCGTCGCACGGTCACCCGACCTGCTCGTTCGCAGCACACCCAAGAAGGCCAGGACGTCATCCACATCCAAGCTCAACGCGCGGTTGTACGCCTCAAGGGCACCCTCCTCGTCATTGAGTTGGTGCTCCAGAATCGTTCCGAGTTCAGTCAGGTACGCCGCCTGAATCCGAGGCGTGCGCGCTGTTTCGGCCATCTGAGACAGGTATTGTGTCGCAGCTTCCCAATTCTGAGTTCGAAACGAAATCTCGAGCAAAGCTTCGAGGGTCGGCGTGTGATTGGGACGAGCCCGAATCACCTTCAAGTACCAATTTTCGGCATTGGCGTTGGCTTCGGGAAGTCCTCGCAGACGGCGGTCCCAAACGTAGCCCAGTCGAAACGCGATGCTGGATTGAGCCTCGGGTGATTTGGCTGCGTGGAACTCTTTCTCGAGGATCTCTGCCAAGCCCTTGAAATCGCGACGGCGAATAAGCAGCCGGCCCGCAGCAACCTGGGACGCCAGGAATGTCGGCCTCGCATCCAGGCTGCTCTTGAAGAACTCCAACGCGTCGTCGTCTCGGCCCACCACTTCAGAATAATGGCCAAGCTCGTATTGAAGTTCGGCCTCAAGCCCCTGAATCTGAACCGTGCGTTGTGTCCAGAGCCCCAACGCCCAATGCGCGACCAGTTGCGTGCGGAAAAACGGATCCAGCGCGTGGGCAAAAAGCGCCCAAGCTTGCGAAACACACGCCCGAGAGATCTCGGCCGGCATCAACGAAAGTGCGGCATCGCGTTGTCCCATGCGCTGAAACTGACGAGCGACCACCAGCCGTGCTTCGGCCGAAATGTCGTCATGGCCAAACGTGGCCACCCGAGCTTTGAGCGCGGTCAACTCATCGATCGCGATACCAAACCGCGTCAAATCCGCATGAACAAGGCGAATCGGGCACCAGGGTGACGCGAACATGACCTCGTCGACTTCAAGCAGATAGGACATCAGACGGCGGCGAACCTGTTCCTGGGTCTCCTCGCTGATCGAGCGTTGGAGGTCGGCAAAACGCGTCTCGATGCTCCAGCCCGGCGCGTGTCCAAGCTCCCCTTGAGCGCTGAGGACTTCCAACAACACCTGCGCCCCCGGGACGCCCGAGGCGGCCAGACGCGGGAACATACCGACGTCTCCCAAAATCTGGGCGAGTTCGAGGCCAAGGATTCGCGAGCTTCGGGCCGATTTGGCGCGTTCGCGAAGTCGTTCCACAGCCTGAGTGCGACGCAACGAACGAGAAAACAGCTCGGTGGCCATCGCAGACCAATCAAAGGCGAGCAGACCAGACTCTTCTTCCATCAGCTCGATGGCGCGATCAGGCGCATTCTGCGTGGTCGCGAGGTGAAAGAGCCCCCGAATCATAGCCCATTGTTGAACCGCTCGAGCGTTTCCGGCGCGGCGC
>JBFFMO010001133.1:0-1966 GCA_041554035.1 Allomicrovenator sp.
AAGCCGACAAGAAAGGGGGCGATCCCGAATGCAGCTCTAACGCCGAGTGCTTTGTCGGACAATGTGATTTGGTGAGCGGCCGCTGCACGGTTCCTGCCAACAACATCTCCAATAACGGCACCAATAATTCTTCGAATAACAACACGACGACGGCTGCCGTATGCGGCGATGACGTGGTCGATGCGGGCGAGCTTTGCGATGGAAATTGTCCGACGGAATGCCCCTCGACCGATGCCTGTAATCCCTCGACACTTCAGGGGACGGCGGCCAACTGCGACGCGACCTGCGTGGCGACCGCCACCACCCAATGTGTCGGTGGCGACGGCTGTTGCCCCTCGACATGCGACGACTCCACGGATTCAGATTGTACCCCCACCTGTGGAAATCTTGTGGTGGATCAAAACGAAACCTGTGACTCGGCCTTTACGGGTGAGATGCAGGGCGCTTGCCCCAGACCACAGGATTGTGTCTCGCAAGATGCCTGTATGCAGGCTGCCTACTCGGGTTCAGCGACCACGTGCGATGCGGTCTGTGACATGACTGCAGTGACGTCGTGCGTTTCAGACGACGGTTGTTGCCCGACGGGCTGCGATCTCAGCAACGACAACGATTGCCGATTTCCTACGGGCGACGCCTGCACAGATGCCTCAGAGTGTTTGGGAGATTATTGCATCCAAACCAACGGCTGGGACGATGGCTATTGCAGCGGCGGCTGCTCGGTCGACGCCGATTGTGGAGCCGGAGGTCATTGCAACGGACGAGCATGCATGAGCACATGCGCTTCCGACGCCGATTGCCGAACCGGGTACGAGTGTCGCGATTATTTCACCGACGGCACCAATATCTGCGCGCCGGCGAGCACGCTCGTCGACCCAGGCAGCCCCTGTGTGGCCGATGACGAATGCGCGACGTCGTATTTTGGCGCCCTTTGCCTGCAGCCCGAGGCAGGTTTTGCCTCAGGCTACTGCATCGTCAGTTGTGAATTCGATGCCGATTGCCCTGGCGCCTCCCATTGTTCGCCCACAGAAACCGGCGCGCTCTGTGTTCCGGATTGCGTGAATGATAATCAATGCCGAAATGGCTACGCCTGTTTTGACTACCTTGGGGATCCACGAAATACCTGTGGCCCCATCGCGAGCGGCACAGGGGCCGTGGGCTCCGCATGTTCGGTGCTTCAAGATTGCGGCGGAGCAACTTCGGGAACCTGCATTCAGGCGACCGATTGGGTCGACGGATATTGCACAACCCAACCTTGCACCACCAACGCCCAATGCCCCACTGGCGCACATTGTGGATTCTCGGGGGACGGTTCTGGAATTTGCCTCGATGATTGCACTACGCAAACGGACTGCCGCGCCGGGTACGGGTGTGTCGACATCGACGACGATAATGTCATCGAGTGCGCACCGTCCGCGATCGGCACTGGTGCGATCGGAACTCCCTGTGCGACGATCGCCGAGTGTGCAGGTGGTGCCGACGGTGTTTGCATCAGCGAAGCGTCGGGGTGGCGAGCGGGCTATTGCTCACTCAACGATTGCACGGTCGACGCGGACTGTGGCGACGTCGCTCAATTTCATTGCGGGTTCAACGATGGACAGCCTGGCGCTTGCCTCAAGAACTGTTTGAACGCCGCGGATTGTCGAGCCGACGGTTATTCCTGCCGCGACCTCGACGATGACAACGTAAACGAGTGCGGACCAGCGGCGACGGGCACGGGCATTCCCGGGGCAGCCTGTGAAGGAATCTGGGAATGCAGCGGAGGCAAGCTTGGATTCTGCATCGATTGGACGGAGGGATACTGCATCATCGGCGATTGCATTTCGGACGCCGAATGCGGTGTCGGTGGGCATTGTGGATTTGTGGACAGTTCAACTGGCTCAGGCTCGTGCATTGACAGCTGCGTCAACGATGCAGAATGCAGAACCGGCTATGGCTGTTTCGATTTCGATGCAGACGGAGTCAAAGA
>JBFFMO010001134.1:0-1965 GCA_041554035.1 Allomicrovenator sp.
AGTTATATATATAATTTATCTCATAATTTATTAGGTATCAATACTTTTTTTTTACAAGACTGTTAAGATAATATCTAGCCCAAACATATGCGATTATCGGTCCAATAGTATTTGCGACAACAATTCCCCACCAAAATCCTGTAAGTTTCATATCAAAGGATAATGCAAAAATTAAAACAAGAAGTGGTGTTAAAATAAAGGCTCTTAAAATAGTTATAACAAGTGCTGGAAAACCTTTGCCAGCCCCCTGAAACATAGAGGATGAAACTGCGTTGGCGCCCCGGTGTAAGCGAATCATACGCTTGTTGGAGGTCCGGGTCTGCGGCGAGCCTTTGTTCCAACTCGATGGGCATGGGCTCGGTCTCACCGGGGGCGACCTCGATGCCCGCCCGCTCCAGCTCGATTGCCTGCTGGATGAAATCCACGGCCCGCTGTCGCCTTTCCATCAAATCATCGAATGACCGGAAACTCAGCCGGCGCAAGTATCGCGAGTTTGGACCAGGACTTTCGAGCTCGCCGTCGGCGTCTGGCAGGGCCGCGCCTTTGAAAAAACCAAGCGCAAAATGCTCGCGAAACGAGGTCAGCATTACGACGTTTTGGCCGTCCAGGCTGTAGCAGGGGGAGCCCCATTTCATGGCTTCGTCCAGACCTGATTCCAAAAGGATACGTCGCAATTCGATGAGGCCGTCCGTCCACAGATGAACTTTGCATTGGGGCGTCTGATACAGGTTGCAGCGGCCGCAGCCTTCTTCGAGGTAGGATTCAACACTTGAGTTGTTCATGAGTCTTGTCTCCAAAAAGCCATATCACATGACCATGCAAGATCCTTGATTCCTTGCCAACCTTCACATATGGTCCTTGATATCTAACTGATTGATTAGAAATTTTCAGAGGAGAAGAAAATGAGGAATCTCGCGGAGCGTTATGGGTCTTGGGCCCTTGTTTCAGGGGGGACGTCGGGTATCGGTGCGGCGCTGGTCGACCAAATCGCGGCCTCCGGAATGAACGTCGTGTTGGTTGCTCGAACGCAAGCCAAACTCGACGCCCAGGCGGAAGCCGTCCGCGCCGCACACGGCGTGGAAGTCCGTACGGTGTCAGCCGATCTGAGCTCTGCCGAGGGATTGGCAAAGGTCATGGGCGCGGTGTCAGATTTAGAAATTGGTCTCCTTGTTCCGTGCGCGGCGATGGAAACCAGTGGCTATTTTGTGGACAGCCCACTCGAAACCCAAAGCGCTTTGCTCCAGATGGACGTGGTTGCCCCGATGGTGCTGACTCACCATTTTGGGGCGAAGATGGCGTCGCGACGGCGTGGGGCGATTCTGCTCGTCTCGAGCCTTTCAGGTTGGATGGCTCAGCCCTATATGGCCAGTTATGGGGCCGCTAAGGCCTATATTCTGCAACTCGGAGCGGCTCTCCATGAGGAGATGAAGGACCAAGGCGTCGACGTGTCTGTTCTTTCGCCGGGCCCTACCGACACGCCTATGGCGGCAAAAACAGGGATCGATTTTGGTTCGATGGGAATGTCGGTCATGAAACCGGAGGACGTGGCACGGACGGCTCTTGCGGCGCTTGGAAACCGGGCCGATGCGGTTCCCGGATTTCGAAACCGAATGATGGTGTTCATGATGACCCGCATGACGCCACGAGCCATCGGTGGATTCATGTTCAAACGCATGCTTGGGCGCGCGTTGAAGATCCAAGCGCCTCTTGCTCTAACGGGAGGCGCAGCGAGTCAATAAGCTACCGGCAGGGGGAAGCGATATTCTGGGCGTTCTTCGAGTAGTGAAGCGGCATCAGGATCGACGGATCATGTGCTTCCCAAATTGCCCATGAGCGCAGCTTCAGCAAGCGTCAGGCCTTCACCGAACACATAGGGGCGACCATCGGCGAGTGCTGCTTCGACGGCATCGACCATTTTTTCCCAGATTTCTTCTAAAAGCTGGGTTGGCGGAAAGCCCACACGCG
>JBFFMO010001135.1:0-1961 GCA_041554035.1 Allomicrovenator sp.
ACCCGCGGCTCGCGCATATCGCGCGCCACCGTCGTAAAGCAGCCACGTTGCATCCAGAGATACCGACCACACAAAACCGTCAGGATTCGACAACGACGACGGCCCAAACCTGGAGTCTGCGCTGAGCTCAACTGAAGGTAAAAGTCCCCACCAAACGGCCGATTCACGAAGCTCGATGCCCTCGATTCGCTTCAGGTCTGCTCGAATATCATCACGGCCAGCGACCGCTGCCGCCTGTGGAGGCTGAGGACGTTCTTGGGTCGATACGTCTGAACGAAATTCTTCCCCCTTGGTCGTCCCCAACAAGACCCCGAGCGCGTCCGAGGCATTTCCCAGGCTCGCCTTCGCTTCAAGAACGGCTTGTTCGGCATCAAGTTGTTGGGCTCGGGCCCGCGACGCGTCCAGCTGCAGCGCAATGCCCTGTTCAGCCAGCGCCAACGCGCGATCGGTATAAGCCTTTCGCAATTCGAGAGCGCGTTCGGCGATTTGAAGCTGACGCTCCGCTGCGGCGAGCGCAAAAAACGATTGCTCGACCTCAAAATTCAGCAGGTGAAGCGTCCATTCCGCGTCATGGGCACTCGCTTCAAGAGACCGCGAACTCGCGCGGTAAAGCGGGTAGAGGCTGCCATCAAAGACCGTGACGGCGGCTCGCGCGTTTGCGCCCCAATCAAATTGTTGAACAATCGAACGACCGTTCAACTCGACTGCCACCCCGTTGTAGGTGCCACCGGCGCCGACAGAAAGGGTAGGGAGCATCGACGCCAAGGTCTCACGTTTCAACGCACGAGCTCTCTCGACGCGTTGTTCCGTGATTTGGCGGGACTCGTTTTGAGCCTGAGCCGTTTCCAGAGCCGTCGCGAGCGTAAGTCGCTCTTGAGCGACCGCAAGGCTAGGCAGGAAGAACAGAATGGGTATCAGGACAGTTCGCATCAAAAATCTACTTAGAGTTGGTTTTGGGATGCCGCAAATGCATCGACCGGTTCAGGGTTATTATTCATGGTCAGCTATGTTGGAGACCAGTTACTGATTTCTGGGAATTTTGGGGCAATGATTTGGGGTTCGGACTTGGTACACAACAGACACGAATCACGAGAATCGCGCCGGAGCCTCGCATGAACCGAATCCAGTTCGCAATTGTTCCCATCATCTTGCTCGCACCAGCGATGGCTTTGGCCTGCGGACCGAGCTCTCCCACCGATTTCTTTGTGATTGGAACGGTCGTCGGGAGTGTTGTTTCCATCCCACTTCTCGTCCTACCGATTGGGCTCTTGATCAAATTCCGCGCGAATATTCAGTCACGCCTGTGGAGCCTACTCACTCTGGTGGTGGCCTGGGCAGGTGGTACGTTGTCGATGGGCGCGACCGGCGCACTCGTGTTGTCACGCTATGACTTCACAGAGATTCAACAGCTGACTGTGATGGGAGGCGTCGCGCTTCTGGTCATGACTGCACTGACGATGATCATGTACCGAATTCGAGCCAACCGAGTCATCAAAGCGCGAGGCCAAGTCTCGCCTGATTCTATCAGTTAAATCGCATTGCGGGCAGGATGCCGGCGCACTCAATCGAGTTGCGGGCAGGGTGCCCGCGCATCAAACTCAGATCTGAAAAGACTTAGGTGATCAGCGCAACCACGGCCCCTGTGGTCAACGTGGCGAGCGTTCCTGAAAGAATCGAACGCGTCGCGAGCTGGATCACTTCTTCGCGGCGATCTGGAATGATGGCGCCAAGCCCACCCACCAAAATGCCAAGCGATCCCAGATTGGCAAACCCGCACATCGCATAGGTCATGATCAGTCTCGACCGCTCAGATAAGGCCTCAGCGGGCACCTGGCTCATGCCAAGATACGCCACAAATTCGTTCAGGATCGTCTTAGTCCCCATCAACTCACCGGCCACAGCGGTTTCGCTCCACGGAATGCCGATCAGCCACACAAAGGGCCGAAATCCTGTGCCGAGTA
>JBFFMO010001136.1:0-1958 GCA_041554035.1 Allomicrovenator sp.
GACGAAGAACTACGAATCACCTTAAATTAGTTCACTAATTAAGCACTCGGGCCGTTGATGAACAAATTTCCTCTATTGATTTTAGCCACCTTTTTGGCCCTTGGATGTGACGACCCAACGAGCTCCGCACCCGATTCCGACGCGCAGATACTGGACGCGGGTGCCGACGACCTCGGCCAGGCGGATGCCACAAACGACCTTGGAGGCGATATGGAAAATCCTTTTGCAGACAGTCTTTTCCTTTCCGACCAATTTCTAAATATCGCCCACCGCGGTGGTGGATTGCTGGCGCCAGAAGAAACCATCGTCGCGTACCAAAACGCCGTGACCATTGGCGCGGACGTGATTGAATGTGATGTTCACGCCACGTCGGACGGTGTGGTGGTCTGCATGCATGACTCAAGCGTTTCGCGCACGACCGACGGCATTGGCGCCATTCGAGGCATGACTCTGGCCGAGGTCAAAGCCCTCGACGCCGGATATCATTTCACAACAGATGGCGTGACCTTTCCCTATCGCGGCCAAGGCGTCCAAGTTCCAACCCTTGATGAGTTGGTCGAAGCCTTCCCAAACACCCATATCGCCATCGAAATCAAACAAGACGACCCGCCCATCGTTGACGCTGTGGCTGAGGTAATCGACAAGCACGACGCGGCGAGCCGAATCATGGTGGCCGCCTTTTCCGACGCGACGTTGAACGCGTTTCGCGCGGCGCGACCCGACATCATCACATCATTTGCACTGGGCGAAATGCTCGCATTTTCGAGGCTCACCGACGCCACAGAATCAGCCTACGTCCCGAAAGGTCAGATTATTCAGGCGCCCATGGAACAGACCACCGCCGAGAACATCGCGCGGGCGCACAGACTTGGGCTCAAGATTCAGGTATGGACGGTCAATGAACGCGCCGATATGGAGCGATTTATCGACCTCGATGTGGACGGGATTTTTACCGATGACCCCGCGCTTTTGCGCGAAGTCTTGGCCAATTAGCCGACCACTAAATGCTGCGGACTAGGCACGGCTAGGCAAAGCGCATTGTTGCTTATTTGCTTTTGCACGCTGCTGTTTCTTCAATCCCTTCGAGGATTCCCATTAGATCGCCGACCGTCGTCTCGTGGTCCACAGTGATAAATCACGACACTGCTGCTTCTTGGGGCGTCCAGACGCTCAGATTCTCCGGTAGTCCAAGCTCGGCGGCGAAAGCAAGAAGTTCTCTTTACCATCGGCCGCGCGGCAGAACATCAAGTCATTTTTCTGAGCACTTATGTCGTTTTCTTTGATTCAGTTCCTGAAGCATCTTCTGTTTCGACCGCGCGTTTTATCCGGTTCCGTGCCTCTTCATCTTCGATGAGGGGACCGCGCCAAGGGTCAAATTTAGAAGAACTGAGTTTACGGTCCGTAAGGCCGACCAACCACTTTAGCTCTTCGGCATCCAACGAGGGAAGGACCGATTCCACCACCGAAGCACGCACACGGACATGATTGAGCAGCATGTTCTCGGCGAGTTGACGAAGCAGGAATTTGTGGCCACTTGGTAGATCTTTTGCGAGCTCGCCTGCAAGCCTACAACGCTCTCGCACGAACTTCGGCGTCTCAGTGAAGGTCTTGCGACCGTAATATGCCGTCGCGTAAAACGTGCGACGGATGGGTTCTTTTGTCGGGTGCACCGTCAAGGAATTCACAACCTCACAAAGTGCTTCGCCTTCGTATTCATCGGCATAACGCGCACGAACCCAAGCTTCTTTCGTGACGCGAGGAGGCGGAAACGTCTTACCGAAGATTCGCTCAAGTTGTTCTGTGGCGAGCAGGACGTCGTTCCAATCAAAGTCTCCATGGATCACCGCGTCGTCGGCAAACACGTCTTCGATCAGCATTCCGACGGCAATCAGAGCAATAACGTAGGGACGACCCCTCTGTTTATGCTCGAACGGAGTAGCGACATACTGCCGCCGGCC
>JBFFMO010001137.1:0-1955 GCA_041554035.1 Allomicrovenator sp.
GATGAAGTCACCGACTTCCGTGGCAACGTTTTGAGAGATCTCACCGATGAGCTCGTCAATAACAACCACGTCGGAATTATCGGTGATTTTGAATCGCCATGACGGCTGCCGGTCAGGTCGTTCCGCCAGACGTGCTTCACGTTCTTCGAGGCTCAGGTCTCGGCACGTGCCGGGGTAGATCGGCGTTTCGCCGTGGGGAGCGCTTGATGCCTCCGCAATGTCTTTTCGGGAACACCAGCAGGGGTAGGCGAGGTCTTTGTCCACAAGCTTCTGGAGGGCGTCTTCGTATCGGTCGCCGCGCTCGGATTGGTTGTAGGGGGCGAATGGACCGCCGATATCGGGCCCTTCGTCCCAATCGAGTCCCAGCCAGAGGAGGTCTTCGATAATCTGTTCGGCCGAACCCGGCTTGCACCGGGGCAAATCAAGGTCCTCCATGCGAAGCACAAATTTCCCGTCGTCCAACCGGATCTGCAGCCATGCCAGAAGCGCAGTGCGCAGGTTTCCAAGGTGCATGGGCCCGGTAGGGCTTGGGGCGTAACGTCCACGCGCCATCAGTCGAACGCCGGTTCAAGCTTTTTCAACAAAAGCGTCAGACTTTCAAAATCTGGAAGGTTCGCCAAAGCGTTTTTCACATAGGCGATCGACGGCCGATAATAGGGCAAGAATGAGGGGTTGCCCTTGACCTGATCGATAAAAATGAACCGTCCAGCATCCTTGAGTTTTCGTTGCAAGGTCTGCAGATGGAAAAGCCGGTGGACATCGGTTTCGGCGCACCAACTCAGGCCAGCATCTTTGCCCGCATCCACATAATATTGAATCAGTTCGTGAACCGTCGCAGGGGCCAGTTCGATATATGAATCGCGGAGCAGCGCCACCAAGTCGTAGATGAAAGGCCCGCGCAACGCGTCTTGAAAGTCGATCAGAATCCAGCGCCCGTCTTTTCGCATGATATTTCGCGACTGATAATCACGCAGAACCAGCGTCTGGGGGGCGCCCAAAAGTGCCGAGACGATTCGGTCGAATTCACCCTCAAGCGCCTTTAGGTCCTCGCCGACATGGTCCGCGCCGTAATGCGCATCGAGGCCCCATTCGCGATAATGATCGAGTTCCCATCGCAGCAGCTTTTGGTCGAATTCTTTGGTCCACGCGACACAATCATGGTCGGCAGTGGCCTGAATCGACGTCTGAAATTTGATGAGCAGGTCGATCGCTTCTCTGTAGAGGGGAAGTTCTTGTTCGGGCGCCGCAAGGTAGGCGTTTTCGAACATCTCCTGGCCCAGATCTTCCAGCAAAACCACGCCGAGGCTCATGTCGACATGCTCCACTGCAGGCACCGGCAAACCCAGGCGAAGCAGATAGCGTTGGACGTTGAGAAATGGGAGTTCGGTCGGCGTTGGGTTGTCTCCGCCCTCGTCGCTTTTCAGCGCGTCTTCACCAAGGGGCATCACCATCGCCATCAACGTGCGCTCGCCTCGCGCAGCTTTAGCGTTTGCGGGCAATACGATACGCCAATAGATCCGCAATGAAGCATGGCCCCCAAGGTTTTCTAGATCAGAAGACTGGGCGATGTCGGTATCGAAACGGTCGCTAAGGGCCTGTCGAATCCGTTTTTCCATGATGGCCTCAGAGGTAGATGGAGAACGACCCAAGGAAGATCATGTCATCGGTGTTTTGAAGGTTCAGCTTGTAGCCGACATCAAATCCAGCAGCCGAGGTGCGCCAGCCGGCACCAAAGGTCAGGTTCGACGTATCGCTTGAATCAATCCGTTCGAATCCAGCTCGCAGCGGTACGCTGTCCAACAGGATCTCAATGCCGGCACCAAAGAGCATCGATGCGGTATCTTGAGAAGTGAGGTCGGCTCCCACATCGCCTGAAAATGTGAAGATATCTGCCGTGAAGCCAACACCACCGGTGATGGTCGTTGGCGCCACGGACTTGCAGCGATCCAAGGAGC
>JBFFMO010001138.1:0-1954 GCA_041554035.1 Allomicrovenator sp.
TTCGGCTTGCGACGATCGACGGTGCCGTCGCGCTCGGCATCGACAACGAAGTGGGCAGCATCGAAGTCGGCAAGAAGGCCGATCTTGTCGTGGTCGACATCGACAGTGATCCAGGCACCAACCCTGCGGGCTCGATGTATTCACGACTCGTTTACGCCACTCACCGCGCCAACGTCCGCCATGTGTTCGCTTCGGGAAGACAGGTCGTAGACAACCGTGAACTCACCTCTTGGGACGTCGCCGAAGTCATTTCCGAGTCCAAACAAGCGTTTTCTCGCGTGATGGAACGCATGCAGGGTTGATCGATGCGCCTGGTCGAATTCGCCGAACAAGTGCTGATGGGCACCACGCTTGAGGACAAACTCTTTGTTCCAGAAGGCGGCCTGCGCACGCTGAACGACGAACGCATCGAACCCGCCCGTGCTTGGCGCGAACCCGGCCGGCCCCCCCATTTGGCCATCGGCGACCGACGCACACGCAAAAGACTTCCGGCACCCGCCGCGATGCATGACCCTGAAATGCGGGTGCGTTGTCTGCACACCTTTGCCAACCACGAGTTGATGGCATTGGAACTGATGGCCTGGGCGCTTCTGGCGTTTCCTGATGCTCCCAAGGCCTACCGTATCGGACTCGCCCACATCATCGTCGACGAACAGCGCCACCTGCAGCTCTACATGGATCGGATCGCTGAGCTCGGAGCGACCTTTGGGGATCTCTCGCTCAACGATCATTTCTGGCGAGTCGCGCCCAGTCTCACGGATCTCGTCAAATTCTCGAGCGCGATCAACCTGACGTTTGAGCAGGCCAACCTTGACCATGCCCCGATGTTTGCCGGGTATTTCGAAGACGTCGGCGACACCCAAAGCGCGGCGTTGATGCGTCAAATCGCCGAAGACGAAATCCAACACGTAGGTTTTGGCGCGCGCGTCATCAACGACTCCGCCAACGGCCAGGATACGTTTGAGTTTTGGAAGGAAAACCTGACCTTTCACAACACGCCCGACCGTGCCCGAGGCTCGAATTTCAATGAAGAGTCACGTCGACGCGCAGGTTTAGACGAAGCTTTCATCCAGCAAATGCGCGACCTTGAGAAAGGCTCGGCCTGATCGCGCTTTCTCGAACGATGGCAACGATGCTGATCTTTCACATGGATATGGACGCGTTTTTCGCCTCGATCGAACAACGTGACCACCCCGAATACAGGGGCAAACCGGTGATCGTCGGTGGCCGATCGAAACGCGGGGTGGTTGCCACCTGCAGCTACGAGGCACGCGTATTTGGGGTCCATTCCGCCCAACCCATGTCGGTGGCCCTGCGGAAATGCCCACAGGCCATCATCGCCACGCCCCGCATGTCGGTTTACAGCGCGGTCAGCAAACAGATCATGGCCATTCTGGGTGATTTCTCACCCAGCATCGAACCGTTGAGTGTCGATGAAGCCTTCATGGACATGGCCGGACTGCTCGAGTCCCCCATGGAAACTGCGCTGGAAATTCAACGCAGAGTTTTTGAGGAGACCCAGCTCACGTGTTCGGTGGGCATCGGTCCGAACAAGTTTTTGGCCAAATTTGCGACCGATCTTCAAAAGCCTAATGGCGTGACGATCGTTCCAGAGGGGCATGAGGCTGAGTTCATCGCTGGGTTTCCGGTGCGAAAATTATGGGGCGTTGGGCCCAAGACCGAGGAACGACTCACGGCCATCGGGATGGAGCTGATTGGCGACATCGCGGCAGCGGACCTGGCCTGGCTACGCATTGAGCTCGGACGTGGACTTGCTGATCACCTGCGCGACCTTTCGCTGGGCGTCGATCTTCGAGTCATTAAACCCGATCGCACCCGGCGCTCTATCGGCAGCGAAAACACCTTTGAGGTCGACCTCCGCTCGCGGGCGGAAGTGGAACGACACCTGATTCCTCACGCTGACGAGGTGTCCCAAACACTTCGTAAGAAGAAA
>JBFFMO010001139.1:0-1952 GCA_041554035.1 Allomicrovenator sp.
AAGCCCCCCAGCCGATGCCGGACGTGGTCCAGTCAGTTCAAACCAGAGAGCCGCAACCGAGCGCCCAATGTCCCACGTCGGGAAAGGACGATCCGTGTTTTACTCGCCCGGAAGTCGTCGAAGCGCTGGCCGAACCTGTTCGACCTTCCTTTGTTGAACGCTCTTTTGAATCGCCGTCGTGTGAAGACGAGGGCACCGACGAGCCGTTTAACTCCAAAAATATCGACCCCCTTTATGATTCGGCGTTCGAAAGCCCCTATTCGGCGCCGTTTCAAGACGGGCTCGTGCGTGTGCGATTCGATGTTTCACTGCCCATGGCGCAGGTCCTTGAAGTCCGTAAGACGAAGACCGATGTGGTGAAGGTCGAGTTTGTCGGCGGTGGAGTCCGAGTTGCGGACGGTCCAAAACAACCCCTCTATAAGGTCGACAAAGTTAAAGAGATCGAGGCGCTGGTTTGGCTGATGGGGACCGATATTCTGGTCCAGGTGCATGACGCTCAATCGGGATTAGAGTTGCTGACCGTGCACACCAAAGACGCGACACCCAGTGAGGGCGCCGTCGTGTGGTCAGGTGCCAAAACCAATCTGTTGGTGACCCGTGCCTCGTGTTCGCCCATGGCGCCAATGGCTGCGAATGCAAATCCACTGCCTCGGTATTTCGAAAAACCGTCAAATTCCATCCTGACGCCTGATTTGGTCGAAATCGAAAAGGAAGGCGACACGTTGATCGTAGCGACCAGTTCCCGTGGTTTGGAGAGTGCGTACTGCGCCACAAAAGCGCTTCCGGGCCTCCTGGTAGAGTCACCATGGCGATTCATCGACCCGGATTATGCGGCGTGGCGGACGACTCCTCCTGTGCAGGTTGATGGGAGGCTACGTTTTGACCTTTCTTATAAATCACCCCAGATGGTCGAAGAATTGTTGAAAGAACTTCACGCGCGTTTTCCAGAAAAAACGCGTCTGGAAGAAGTGGGCAAGTCGTCCCAAGGCCGGCCAATTTTAGCGCTTGTCGTGGCAAACGCATTGCAGCCTGACGAGGTTCGTCCACCGATTTTGATCAATGGGGCCTATCATGGCGACGAGATTCTCTCGACCGACGTCGTGTTCGACGCCCTGGATGTCCTTTTATATGGCGACGATCCTCGTGTTCAGGGCTGGCTCGACCATTTTGTATTTTGGATCATCCCGATGGTGAACCCTGATGGCGTGAACGAATTTCTAGAACGTTCACAATTCAGCGGTCGAAAAAACGCACGTGATTTGGATTCAGACGGACTTGTCGAAAAACGCGAAGGTGTCGACCTGAACCGGAACTTCCCGGTCGAGTGGGGCACGCTTGAACACGAAGAACTCGAAGAGCCTTATGGCAAGTGGTACCGCGGTCCGGAGGCCGGTTCGGAATCCGAAACAAAAGCGATGATGGCCTTGGTGGACCGCGAACGATTTGTCGCAGCGTTGTCTTATCACACCGGGACCACAGCGGTTTTAGGCGGTTATTCGATCGATTCTCTAAAAGCCCCAAGCCCTGATGAATCGCTGATGCTGGCCAAAAGAATCGCCCCTGAAATGGGCACGGCGCCCAACGGTCGTAAGTTCCGGTTCCGAAAAAACCTCTATCCGGTCGAGGGTGTAGACCAAGATTGGATGCGTTTTAAACATGGCACGATCGCGTTGTTGATCGAAGCGTCGCGCGGGTCTCCCGTGGGTTGGTGCAAACGCAAAGCCGCCATCATTCCGGGCCGAAAAGCGTGGATGGCTCTGGTGGATGAACTGGCGAATGGGCCTCTTGTGATTGGACGAGCCACCCGTCAGGGCAAGCCTGCGTTGGTGCCGGTTTCGATCGAGGGGCAACGTGTTTTTAATTCGGAACTCTGGACGTCACGTCCGCGAGACGGCCGGTTTTTCCGTTTGCTTTCAAAAGGTCAGGACACCCTATTGGTGGCAGGCAAAAAA
>JBFFMO010001140.1:0-1952 GCA_041554035.1 Allomicrovenator sp.
GAGCCAAGCTTTGCGCGCGTGAACTGAAAACCGCTTGCATCCGCTTGCCGACACCGTATCGACAAAATTGAGCATATCTTCGTAGCGATCAAGGTCATCGACTCCGATGCGATGTTTGACCGTGACCTCGACATCGACCGCGTTTGCGACACTCTCGACGGCGCGCGCCACAACATCAGGGGTCTTCATCAAACATGCCCCGAAATTGCCGCTCTGTACGCGGTCGCTTGGACACCCGATATTCAGGTTGATTTCGGTATAGCCCCACTCCTGTCCGATCTTTGCGGCCTGCGCCAACGCCTCGGCGTCGTCGCCACCAAGCTGGAGCGACACGGGGGCCTCCTGGTCATGCCCCAGAAGCTTTTCGCGGTCGCCAAAGATGATGGCGTTGGGCGTGATCATCTCGGTGTAGAGCAACACTCGATGCGAGATCAGTCGCATCATCCACCGATAATGACGATCCGTGCGGTCCATCATGGGCGCAATACTTATCGGATGTTCGAACGCCATGTTCAGCCCTGAGTCTCGTTCCATGTCGATCGCATTTCTTCAAATTCACGAATGGCTTCAGAAAAAACCACGTTGGGCACATCACGCAGTTGGTATCGATTCTGAGGATGTGAGAGGTGCCTGTGAAACGAGAGGCCATGTAGCTGAAGCGTGCCTTCCTGAAAAGTGCATTGGATGTCGACCCGGACATCAGCGGTGCGGAACACACGGCGAATCGGCTCCCAACCGTAAGAGCTGCCTTCGTTTTTCTGCCAGCGACGCCCTGCCAGATATTTCATGCCCCATTCCGTGCTGACTTCCAGCTCGATCGGCACAAGCTCCTCTTTGCGGATTTCTGTGGGAACTTCGAAAGTCGGACGGTCGAATTGCGGGCAAATCGTAATGATTTCGTAATTCGAAAAAAGCTCGCTCCAGGCTTTGATCGTCATTTCTCCGACGTCCAAGGGATGCAGGACTCCAACAAAATGGTTTTCGGGCAGCGTGGTTGGATCGTCGTTCGCATCCGTAAGGGTGAAATCGTCCGAGACCCGGAATGTCGAAACACAACGCCCGGCCTTGGAATATACGCCCCATGCCAGTCGCTGAATCAGCAAGCGCATCACCGGATGTTGAAGCAAGTGTTGACGCCAATGCTCCACATCCCATCTGAATTGTTCGACCAAAGCGGCTTCCAGTCGCTTGGTTTGAACCGGAAGCATGTCCTCGACGTCGGCCCGCACCATCTTAAACCGTGCTTGGGCTGACTTCACGCGCTTGGGGTCATCTGAGGGATCTGCGGGCGGTGGGGAATCATACGCTCGCCAGGTGCCACCATCGAAGAGCTGCGGTTTCAGCCACGCGTCCAGCACCAAGCCGAATTTCTGCCGGCCATAATTAAAAGGAAACTCTTCATCGGCCCCGAGGCCGCACATGGGCACGAACGTGTCCTCCAGCTCCCAAATGCGCATGCCACGCTCTTGAGCGGTGAGTTCCAGCGAGCTTGACGCCGCGTGCGCCAATGCTGACGAAGTGGCATCGCTCGCCATCCGTTGCAACTGCAGCAACGCAACAGGCCGTCCGTCCCGGGCAAGGGCGTTTACCGCCGCTGCGGCAATATTGGCGGGCAGATTGGCGTCGGTGATATTCATCGCCCAGTCGCCAATCGCGTGCGCGGAAACCGAGTCCCCAAAACGAGCTGCAGCCTCAAAAACCCAAACGGGTGGTGACGCTTCGGCCGCCAAGATAGGGGCGATCAAGAGTGGAACAAAAAGCGACGCGTCGTCGGCGTCACCTTGAAAGACATCGCTTTCGACGCTGAGCTTCAAGAGTGCATCCACCAATTCGATCGTGGGTGTTTTGACGCCGTTGGCGGTATCCACCCCGAGGCCGGCTGCTTTGATAATTTCGAACGATTCAGCCATTTATGAGTACTCGTGTGCGTTGGATCGCGTCTTCTGCAGCCA
>JBFFMO010001141.1:0-1948 GCA_041554035.1 Allomicrovenator sp.
ACCTGCAGTGCTACGACGCCTTGCACCGACGGGGTTTGCCTGGCGAATGCCGGCGACTTCGTTTGCGTCCCGACCTGTGCCGACGCGTGTGCGGTCAACGCAGCGCTGGGTTGTGTGACCGGCATCAGTCCTGCTGGACCCGAAACGGGATGCCTTCCTGACGAAGATGGCGATGGCGCCTCGGACTCTCAGGATAATTGTCCCTCAGAGGCCAACCCCTATCAGAAAGACAGTGATGCTGACGGTCTCGGCGACGTTTGCGACTCCGAACCCTCGTGCGTTCTGGGCTCCGTGGACGGCGTTTTGGCCGTTCCTGCCATCGATTTCGAGGTGACTGGCTTCAGCGTGCCGGAGTGGACCGACCGGCCCATCATTCCGATCGTGGGCGGGTTTCTGGCCGACGGGACGCCAAATACGCGCACCGTTTACCTGAATCTAGCCACAGGCGAATTTGCGGATGGCCCCGCATTCACGGCATCGCGGGGTACGGACCATGCGATCACTCAATATGGCGTGGGCTACCTGACCACCACCGGTGCAGAAATCGCTGACGGCCGCCAGAGTGGTCGATTTGTTGAGCTGACCAACGAGCAGGTTTTTTCTGGCTCGTACAACGTCACTCTTTACGATCCGAGTGCTTTATCCTTCACCGACTCCGTCCTCGCTTTGGTGGCCAGAACCGCTGAGTCAGACTCACGTGTTCACCTGAAATACTACGATTCCGCCAACCAGGTTTTGACGGAACGCTATTCATTTAGCCTGTCGACCGCCCTGGACTATTACGTGATGCGGGATGCTCAGCAGCGAGGCTTTGTTTACACCGACGGCCGAAATCTGGAGCAGGTTGGCTACCTTGTGAACACGACTCCCGAGACTTTGGGAATCACGACTCTCGACTTTCCCAACGACGCCGCCGATCCCTTTCGTCCCTTCATGACTCCGGGCGCTGGGGATTCTACGTACGTCTGGGAGCGAACGACGGGCACGGCATATTTCGCCGAACCACGGACGAGTTCGTTTATCCCCCAACCCGCGATGGACCAGGTTCTGGACGGTACCGAGATGCACTGGGTCTCGTTCTCGAACGGACCCGCGTTTGCGTTGATAGGCAAGGACAACGCTGGAAAGCTCTTCGCGAAGGTGTTTTCGATGGCGTGTTGGCCAGCGGCCAACACGGTCGATACCGACGCTGATGGCGTATTCGACTTCGAAGACAATTGCCCCTTTGTTGCGAACGTAGATCAGCTTGATACCGATGCCGATGGCACCGGTGATGCGTGCTCTTCGGACGCTGATGGCGACGGCGTGGTTGACGGGGACGACTTCATTCTCGATGACCAGAACGCGTTGGTTTCGAGGGCGCTCGACACCGATAATGACGGCCAAGACAACGTCGATGATGCGGATGATGACGGTGACGGAATCCCGGACCTTGAAGACCGGTATCCGATCGACAGCGATAATGACGGCTTTTCAAACGGCGTGGATCAGGACGACGACGGTGATGGCTACAACGACAACTCAGAAGATATTCTGGGAGGCGCTTCGGTCAACCCACTGGCGTTCCCAGGTTCGGGTCGCCTTCTGTGGACCCTGGCTGGCGCGGCCACCCGTGCCGTTGAGGCGCTAGACGTTGGGGCCACAACGGTCCTTCCCGTGGCGATCGGTACCACCCCATATTTGCCTCGATTCTTGGGTCGCGACAACGTGTATGCCTTGGACGGAGTCCCTGGCGTCACCACAAAGTGGAATCGTCTCGACGTCACGACGGGCGTTCTGGTGTCCTACGACTTCGGCGCTCCTTTGGGCGGCGTGGATCCGATTGCTGAATCCAACGGTTCGGAAGTGGCTGCTTCGATTTTGCGTGATGGCCGCTGGGACATCGTCATTGGACGTGTGTCGCCAGACTTCCTGCTCACGCTCCAAAACGTCGGTGTCGAAGTTCGCA
>JBFFMO010001142.1:0-1947 GCA_041554035.1 Allomicrovenator sp.
CAACGCTGTTTCGAGCGCTGTAGAGGCGGACGACCTTGCTCCCCAATATCGCGCTTTACTTGTCGGGTTGGCCGAGGAGTCTCGGGAGTTCTGGAAACGCGTTGGCACGCCTTTGAACGACGCGCGGGGAGCCTATTTGATTCAGCTCGCGGCCAACGCGGCGGGCGAACCGGCACAAGGCATCCAGGCGGCACAGGAGGCGATGGCGATTCTGGATGAGCTTGAGGATGTGGACATCGACCTTACGTTTGTTCGACTGGCGCTGGCAGAAAGCGAAAAACTGCTGGGACAAGCCGCCACCACGACTCTGGCCGAGGCCGACGCGATGGCAGCCGAGTGGGATGGCGGGCTACGCGACTGGTACGAAAACACGAGGCGCCGCGGTTTTGGCGAACGTTAAAATGAAGGTATGGAATTTAGCGCACGCTCAGACGTCTTAGTTGGTGTAATCAGGCGAGACTTATGAGCGACGAAATCGACAACCACGAAGAGCCCTTGGTGACCTGGACAGACCGGGCCGCACGTATTTCGTTTATTTCGTGGGCCATTAGCTTCGTGATTCACGCCGCGATCATGGGGACAGCGTATCTGTCGTTTGATCCTGATGCGGTCACCGAGCTGGACGTGGAGTGGCTTCAGAACTTTGACGACCTGCAAGGTGTGGGTGCGTCCGGGGGACGTTTTGCGCAGGTAGAAATCTCGCCCAAACCCGAGCCAGCGCCCGAACCCGAGCCAGCGCCGGAGCCCGAACCCGAGCCGGAGCCTGAGCCCGAGCCTGAAATCGAGCCCAAGCCGACTCCAAAACCCAAGCCCAAACCGAAAAACCCAAAACCCGCTGTCGACGTGGCCAAGGTTGAACGGCAGGACTTAAAGAAGAACGACCAGAACCCCTTTGAGGCCGAAGTATTGCCGGGCATGGATCGTAGCGGGCCAAGTGGGCTGCCTGCGATGGAGGGTTATGGGCCGGGAAATGCCATTTTTTCTGCCCTGCTTCGTTTGGACCGGGTGCGAGGAACCGCGTTCGAAGAACCTGTCCGAAAGATCATGGAGTTGGTGCCGGATTACCGCATCGCCCTTGAAAATACAGGCGTCGACCCCATCAACGATCTGAACTCGATGTTCATGGCATCCGCCCAACCTCAATACCTTCAACAGACCTTCTTGGCCGTGCGGCATAATTTGAGCGACGAGGCGATGAAGACCGCGCTCGATGGCCGTTTTGAGGCTCCGATGCAGTGGCGCCCGTACCGTGGGGTTGAATCACGTGAATTGGTGCCCGACACCTCGAGGTATCAGGACCCCAGAAAGATTCTTCTGGCCCGGCCAGGACTCGCGGTTTTGGCCCGGCCGGAATGGCTGCCGCAATTGACCGACGAACTGCCCGCAGACAGCGAGCTAAGGTCGGGGTCTGAGGCGAAAGTCTCGATGATCGATGGGCTGGAACAAATCGAACGGACGGCACCAGAAGATACTTTATTATTAATGAGTGCTCACGGGGCGATGGTAATTCTTCCCGGTCTTGGCAAAATCCGTTTTGATTCGGCAAAAGTCTCCATTTCAAATGTTGATGCCCCCTTGGTGAAAATCGATATGCTTTTTGGAACTCCGCAAGATGCAGCTCGGTTCGCAGACGCTTGTCCGAAGATGAAAGAACGGTTGATTGCTGGCGTGCCTTTTTTGGCGCGCGGCACGGTGGCAAACCTTGTGAACCGAGTGGAATGCCGCCAAAAAGATAATTTCACCACGCTCACGGCGCTCTATACGACGGCCGAGATCACTCAGGTTTTGAATTTCGGGACAGCACTCGTGCCGCGACCTCCGGCATTGAGCCAACTGCCCAACGCTCCTTTACGTAAGCCGCAAGAGCCGAAACCATCCGAAAGCATAGATACGCCGTCGGCGCACGAGAACAAAGACGGAGATACGCCGTCGGCGTATACGACCACA
>JBFFMO010001143.1:0-1941 GCA_041554035.1 Allomicrovenator sp.
ATTGATGCTTTTGTGTTTTTCACGTTTTACGGGCTCGATGTGATCACCGAGAGAAAGGTCGACACCCTGCACGTTAACATGGTCGGAAACCCCTCCAGCCCAATGCCTACGATGCTGGCCGGGCTTCCTGGTATGGAAAATGTCGCGGCGAAGATGATGAAGCGTCGCATGGACGACCTTGGCCTCCCAAGCGCACGAGAAATGCTTGAGACCCTGCACGATGCGGGTGCACAGCTCTATGCCTGTCAGCTCGCCATGGAGATGATGGACGTGAAGGCCGATGAACTCATGCCACAGGTCGAAGCCGTGATCACGGCTGGGGACTTCTACGAACTCGCCGATGGAGCGCAGATCATCTTCACGTAATGGTGGTTGGCTGGGGGATGAATTTGGTCCAACGAAGGTCTCCCGGTCACACCCAGGTCCCGGTCCCGGTCACACCCAGGTCCCGGTCACAACCACTTCGAACAACGAAGGTCTCCCAGTCACAACCAGTTCGAACACGAACTGGCCGATGGGGTGCAAATCGTCTTCACTTAATGGTCATTGATGGCGAGTGGAGTTCGATCAAACGAAGGTCTCCCGGTCATGGCCAGTTCGGCCCTCCCGGTCGTGGCCAGTTCGGCCCTCATGGTATGGCCGTTTCAACGACAAAGTGCTAGAAGAGCGCATCTGTATCGATGAGAGGACCACCATGAAAGTGACGCGCGAATTTATTGAACGAATGCCAAAGACCGACCTTCACGTCCACTTGGACGGAAGCCTGCGGCTCAAGACCATCCTGGACCTCGCCAAGGAACAGGGAGTTAAGCTTCCCAACAACGCCTCGACAGAAGCCGAGCTTGCCTCGGCCATCCGAATGGGGGCCATTTGCGAAGACCTGAAAGACTACCTCAAAGCCTTTGACGTCACCCTTAGCGTGCTCCAGACCGAAGAATCGCTCTACCGCGCCGCGTTTGAACTCGGCGAAGATGCTGCGCGAGAAAACGTCCGGTACATGGAAGTTCGATATTCGCCCTTGTTGCACACGCAGAAGGGGCTGAGTTTCCCAGTCATCGTCGAGGCGGTGGCCGAAGGCCTTCGGGCCGCCAAACGTGAATACGGCTTGATGAGCGGCCAGATCATCTGTGGCATTCGACACATCACACCCGAATCCTCCCTACGACTCGCGGAGCTTTGCGTCGCATTCAAACATCGTGGGGTTGTTGGATTCGACCTTGCTGGCGCCGAGGCGGACAATCCTCCCAAAGACCATCAGGCCGCGTTCGACTTGATTCGAAACAACAACGTCAACCTCACAATCCATGCGGGCGAAGCCTACGGCCCCGAAAGCGTGCATCAGGCAATTCACGTCTGTGGCTCACATCGAATTGGACACGGAACACGACTTCGCGAAGACGGCGATTTGCTCAATTTTGTGAACGACCACCGCATCCCGCTTGAGATCTGCCTCACAAGCAACGTTCAGACTCGGGCCTGCGACAGCTTCGACACGCATCCCTTGCCCTTCTACATGTCGTACGGAATTCGTTGCAGCATCAACACCGACAACCGCCTGGTGACTGACACGACCGTGACTGAAGAGTATTGGCGTGCGGTCGAGCACTTCAATCTCGGAGTAGGCGATCTGCGAAGGCTCATGATCGACGGCTTCAAATCCAGCTTCATGCCCTACCGCAAGAAGCGTACGGTCATGGCCATGGCCGTGGAATCCTTTGACGATCTCGTCGCGGAGTTCGCCAAAGAACAGGGCGAACCAATGACGCAGCACACACCCCACGTCGCGCAGGAAATCCAGTTTCATTCGCGATTTGCCAGTCATCTGCAGGAGCAGCTCGAGGAGAGCTCAACAGCCGCTGAAGCCGCAGAAGCCGCGCCAACAAAGAAACGAACGAAGGACGCAAAAAAATGAACACGGAATTTCAGGCGCTCATCCTTGCC
>JBFFMO010001144.1:0-1937 GCA_041554035.1 Allomicrovenator sp.
GAAATCTTCCGAGGCGTCTTGGGCCCAGGCTATCCCGGCCACGACGACCATCTTCACCTCGATGCCGGTCCGCGCCATTATATCAATGTCCGGGTGCCTGACTGAGTCTTGCCGCGAGCCTGATCGCCGTCACGACATCAAGGGCACCCAGCTCCGAAAGGTCAAAGGAGAGCTCGGCTTCACCCTGCACCAAAGCCACCACACCCGCGTCCCTTAGGGCCGCCGCATGCTCTGGCGCGGAGGCGCTCGTGCGTATTCCTGATTCGAGCAAAAGCCGCTCAACCGCGTTTCGTTGGATCTCAGTGCCTTGAAGTGAAACGACCAGGCCTTTTTGACCCAAAATCCGCCAGCGAGTCTCGGGATCAAGCATCAGCGACGCGACTTGGACTGATTTTTCGTCAAATCCAACGACAATGCCACCGCCTGATACTTCGTAGCCGTCCACCAGAACAAATCTGCCCGTGGCCACAAAATCAGCCTGAAGGTCCACGACAAGAGGTCGGTCGGTCTCAAGCACAATCGTTGCGACGTCGTCACGATCCAGAAAATCCACGCCGTTGCGGACCTCAAGCGTCGAGGCATCCAGAACACCCGAAATCTGAGCAACGCGACAGGACAGCTCCTGTGTGGCCAATTTTACTTTTAGAACCGAACCAATTTTTAGCGGCTTTTTACCCAACCAAAATACATTCGCCGTGACCCGCCGAGCCAATCCCGGAGCGCGATCGCCCTTTCTCACCGCGACATGGCCCCGTTCCACAAAAAGCTGGTCCTCCAACGTGATCCCCACCGAGCCCCCGGGAACAGCGTCGGCCACTCCCTGCGAACCCCAGCCCTCGATCGACGCGACTTTGCTGGAGCGACCGGTCGGATAAAACACGATTTCGTCGCCGACCTTGAGCGCTCCGGTCTCGATTCGGCCCGCCACAATGCGGCGATGATCAAATCGGTAAACGTCTTGGACTGGGAAGCGTAAGGCCGTTTCGGACGAGGCTAAGGGCGGCGCAAACGAATCCAGAACGTCCACCACCGTCGGCCCATCAAACCAGCCCAGGCTTTTTGAAGACTCTACGATATTCTCGCCGCCCCGCGCTGAAATCGGAATAAAAACGAGAGGTTCCAGACCAATCTCTTTCAGAAAAAGGCGGTATTCGGTTTCAATTTCGCGAAATCTTTTTTCCGAAAAATCGACCAAATCCATTTTATTCACGACCACGGCGACCTGACGAATGCCCAAAAGGCTGAGCATATAACCGTGTCGACGACTCTGCTCTTGTACGCCCTCGTCTGCCGCGATCAGCAGCAATGCTGCGCTCGCACTCGCGGCGCCCGTAATCATATTTTTTAGAAATTCTCGATGCCCTGGCGCATCGATAATCACATACGGGCGTGTTTCGGTTTTAAACCAGATATGCGATGTATCGATCGTGATGTTCTGGTCACGTTCGGCACGCAGAGCGTCCATCAAGAACGCCCATTCAAAGGGTACGCCTCGGCGTTTGCACATCGCCTCGATGGCCTCGACCTTGCCGTCGGGCATCGAGCCGGTCTCAAAAAAGAGGCGTCCAACCAAGGTGGACTTGCCATGATCGACATGTCCCACGATGACGATTTCCAACGGATTTTGCGATGCCTGACTCACATGTACCCCGATGCGCGCAGTCGCTCGAAAGCGTCCTCACCTTCTTGGTCTTGCGCACGAGTGCTGCGCTCCGACACGTTGGTGTTTTTTAATTCGTTGATTATTTCGCCGATATTCGACGCTTCGCTAACTACCGGGAAGGTACACGGAGCACAACCAAGGCTACGGTAACGTCGTCCATTTTTTGCAAAATAAACCGGTACGACCGGAATGCGTTCTCTGTCGATATATTCCCAAATATTGACCTCGGTCCAGTGCAGGAGCGGATGAATCCGCAGATGGGTTCCGGGTTCAA
>JBFFMO010001145.1:0-1934 GCA_041554035.1 Allomicrovenator sp.
GTACACACCTGAAGGGGGCGTGGTCACCTTGCGGGCGTGGAATGAAGACAGGAAAGTCGTGGTTACGGTCACCGATACCGGAATTGGGATTCCTCAAGAGCATCTTCCACGCGTGTTCGAGCGGTTCTACCGAGTTGATTATGGTCGCAGTCGTGATGTCGGTGGTACAGGACTGGGGTTGGCGATTGTGAAACATCTGGTGCGAAAATTAGGCGGCGAGGTTTCCGTGAAATCCCCGATCGGCGAGGGCACAGAATTCTCTTTCTGGCTGCCCGCTTACACCGATGACGATTCACAGGCCGAATTTCGCACGCTGGAGGAGATTTCTTGAAGACCGTGATCGTCTACGATCCACAGGCGTGGACACCCCCGTCGGATAAAATGCAGTGGCCACTCATGGCTGCGGGCGTGGACACTCCGATCGAAGAACTTGCAGATTTCATCGCCGGCACCGACGTTTTTGTGATCGGGTCCGACCGTTTGGTTGGCCATCTGGCCGTGGCGAATGCCTTGTGCACTCCCGGGCAGCGTGTTCGGTTTGCGCCCATCAGCGTGGGAGATTTCAACGATTTGCCTTCGTCGTCGCATTTGATGAAAGCCTCAAAGGCGCTGCAATCGGGCAAAATCGAAGAGTTCAAAATGCCGACTCTGCGCCTTGTGTCGTCTTCCCAACCGCGAGCGATTTTTGCGTTCCAGTTGGGATTTGGATTCATGGCTCGATTGGCGGAATCCTGGATCCGACATGGACAAAAAGTGGGCTCGTTACGGTTCGCCATGGATGAGGCTCGGTCGAGTCACGAAGATGTCGAGTTTCATGTCGGCCACGGCCCTAAAAACACGGCTGCGTATCTTCAGTTTTGTGCGTTGCCGAGCGGCTGGTTGAAGATGACCTCAGGCGCCGAGCCCGCTTTTCGACACGGTGAAAAAGCCGCCGAACTTCTAAAAACCGTTCCGTCACGACGTCTTCAGGCTGCGGCCCGAAAAGTCTTGAAGGCCGAAACCGCATTCGATGTCGTTCACATCACCGCTCACAACGGTTATGTTGTCGACGGAGAGGTCATGGCCCATAAACCGTCTGAAGTGATTCAGGTGTCGATTGGGCCCAGCGTCAGTATTCTGAAAGGATGATGAATGAAAATCGCATTCGAGCCCCCAAGTGATTATGTCCCGTCAGCCAAAGGCGGCGGGAAGAGTAAAATATGGATGATCCTCGGTGGTGGTTGCCTTGTGCTTCTGCTTCTGGTGGGTGGCCTTTTTGCGGCTGGAGCGTTCAAAGCGGTCTCATGCTGCAATCAGCTTCAGGACGTGGCTGCGCGAACCATGGCAGCTCAGCAATTCGCTTTGGGTTGGGGAACGCAGGTTGGGGCAGGTGACCTCGACGCAGCCTATCAAGCGCTGACCGAAGCAGAACGTCAAAAGACGGATATCGACACCTTCAAAGAGCTGTTTGCGGCCGACGCCAAAGGGCTGGCGGCTTCGCAACCTCAGCTCTTTAACACCAATGCAGTGCATCACGAGGCCATCACGGACGTGAAGTCTTGGCGCATCAGCCTGCAATACGCGACGCCCAGCGCCAGTGAAATGATCGTGTTGTCGTTTGACGTCACGCTTGTGAACCCCGAGGCCAACACCTTTGGGATCGAGGCCATCGACATCGATAAACGGGCTCGGGTCATGGCCTCGGAGGCACCGGCCAAAGAAGTCCTGCAATTTCACGAGGAATTGCAGGCTGGTCGCTACGAGATGGCCTACGGCCGCTTGCCCCAACAATTCAAGGAAGCGACGTCGTTAGAGACCTTCCGGGCTTTCTTGGATAATGAAGGCAGCGTTTTGATTGGAAGCACCTTGGAGATTGGAGAGATTTCCTACCCAGAACCCAATCGAGCCACCGTCATGGCCATCGCGACTCGCCTCGACAAGAAAGCAGTCGTCCA
>JBFFMO010001146.1:0-1932 GCA_041554035.1 Allomicrovenator sp.
GAATCCACACCGTTGAAGTTTGGCCCGGGCGTGTAGATCAACGTCCCCGTGGCTGCATCAAAGTTCGTGATCAGCCCGTTCGTCGGCAATGCCGTTAGGGCATAGGTCAGTGGATCATTTTGTGGGTCGGTGCCGGTCAATGTCACCTGAATCGAGTTATCCTCATCCAAATCTACGGTCTGCGGAATAGCCTGCGGACCAGGACTACCCATAACCAGATTGTCGATCACGCCTGAGCCGGCCACGACAACCGTAACCCGCGCGATACCCACTTGATTGAACGACACGGTGGTTCCCGTCGACGTAATCGATGGCGTCTGAGTGCTGAGCAACGTGCCCGCAAAGTCGAACGCCGTCACTGTAATCGTCTGAGTGCTGCTTGAAGCGACAAAAAACGAGAATGAATCGATGGGGTTTGCAAACAGAAAACCCTGGGTGGTGCCGGTTGTACCGGCACTCCACGCGAGGAAATTTGGGGCGGAGTAATTAGAAACACTGAAGTTTCCACACTCATTCAGCGGCTCAAATGCCCCGCTGAAAACGACATTCCGGGTCGCATATTCCGTGGTCAGAGGCGCGCTGTCTGAAAACGCGCACGGACGGGTCACGTCATCAAAATTGACGGTGGTTTGCTGGGCAAACACGTCAGAAACAAAAAAGCCCGCGATACTGAGTACCGCGAGCTGTAGAATTTTTCTCATATCAAGTCCTGGATTATTCGAGATCGCTCCAAGCATCGTCAACCGAGGCTTCGCTCTTCTCGTCTTCTGTAGTGGCCGCCGCCGGCATGCCGAACACGGTACGTTTCGCTGGGTCCTGACCTTCATCTTCGGAAGGCAGGTCCTTGATCAAATCGCTCAAAGACGACTGGCCGGGCTTAGTCGTGGCTTCTGGAGCTGCATCTGAATCTGCTACCATAGGCATTGCAAACGCCGAAAGCGAGAGAACTTCGGTTTTGCCGCTGTCGTCGATGTCGTCGGTCGCGGCCGGCGTTGAAGACTCAGGAACATCTGCTGGAACCGGAGCGTGTTTGATCGTGTCGCTCGCCGCCTGCTCGGCAGCAGCCTTGGCTTCCGACTCAGCTTTCTCGGCAGCAGCTTTGGCTTCCGACGCTGCTTTCTCAGCAACAGCCTTAGCTTCCAACTCGGCTTTCTCGGCAGCAGCTTTGGCTTCCGACTCGGCTTTCTCGGCAGCAGCTTTGGCTTCCGACTCGGCTTTCTCGGCAGCAGCCTTGGCTTCCGACTCGGCTTTCTCGGCAGCAGCTTTGGCTTCCGACTCGGCTTTCTCGGCAGCAGCCTTGGCTTCCAACTCGACTTTCTCGGCAGCAGCCTTGGCTTCCAACTCGACTTTCTCAGCAGCAGCCTTGGCTTCCAACTCAGCTTTCTCAGCAGCGGCCTTGGCTTCCGACTCAGCGTTTTCGTTTTGTTCAGCTTCCACGGCGGCCTGAGCCTCAGCCTTTTCGGCCTTCGCAGCAGCGGCCAACTCACGAGCTTCTGCACGGGCATCGGCCTGACGAGCTGCCTCTTCACCTTCAGCGATCGCTGCGGCTCGAAGAGCGGCCTGCGCCACGTCTTCTTCTGAAATGATTCCGTGACGACGCAATTCGCCTTCAAGCAGCACGGTTCGTTCTTGGACAGCATCAAGCTGCAACTGCGTGATCTTGAAAGCGCGGTCGTTATTATCGGCGCGACGGCGTTGCTTCTCGGTGTTCTGAGAAGTCGCTCGCATCTTGGATTTGAGCTCGTTCACAGCGGCGTTGGCTTCATTCCGCACTTCGCGAATTTCGGCTTCGTACTTCTTTCGAAGCTCTTTGATCTCGTCCGCGTCAGCAACGCGCGCTTCACGAGGAGCCCGTTCAGCAGGAGCATCAACAACGACCTTTTCTGGTGCGGGAGTCGGAGCCGCTGCACGGGCAGGCTTCTGGCTTAATGC
>JBFFMO010001147.1:0-1929 GCA_041554035.1 Allomicrovenator sp.
ACTCCACGAAGACCGCTTAGGTCTAATACGCGTCACGAGACCGCACAAGCCCTAGAGGTGTCCCAAAGCCGCGATCAGTTTCGCTTTGACCGATGTTGCCACTTCGGCGAGGCCTTCGATGCCGGTTTGCCCAAGCGTGGCCTCAGGATCGACGGCTTTCACCATCACGCCTGTATCGTCTTTGTAGACGATGACGTTGCAGGGAAGCAGAAGGCCGATATCCAGATCGGTCGATAGCGCCTGAAAAGCCATCTTCGGAGCACATGCACCGAGGATCGTGTAGGGGCGAAAATCCACTTCGAGTTTCTTGGCAAACGTCTCTTTGACGTCAATCCGCGTGAGCACGCCAAATCCTTCTTTTGCCAAGGCTTCAGGCACGCGCTCAAGCGCTTGTTCAAACGTACAATCGAGGTGTTTCTTGATGTCTGTGATACTCATCGTAGCTCCTTAAAATGCCAGAGTAGCCTGAACCACGACACGTGGTGCAGCGCTGTCTAAAATCAAATTCACGTCGTCGCTGCCTTCCGGCGCAATCGACACCGGAAGCACGCCATTGATGGCGATCTTGGCTTTCGGTGAGGCAAAAAACTGGAGGCCCAAAACGGCCTCGTAGAGGTCTCGTTCAGCTCCGCCTTCTCCTGGGGCCAAGAATAACGCGTGCCCGGACGCATCGACTTCAAACCAAGAAGTCAGCCGGTAGGCGGCAAGTAATGTCGCCCCCATCGCGTCGCCGTCAAGCACGCCGACCGGTTGGCCGCGAAATGGAGGGCTCGCCCCTTGCGGAATGGCACCACGACCAAACGCACCTTCGGTGCGCACTCTGAGCTTGTCTTTTCTGACCTGTATTCCGCCACCAACGCGTGTTCGCCTCACCGTTTCGGCGCCGAGATCTCTGTTCCCAGTCATGGCAAAACCATAAAAGGCCAGCTCATCGCGTTCGGGATGTGTGCGGCGATCATCCAATAATATCGCCCATTGCAGCCATCCACCCACGTCGAATCCGTCGCCGATATCGACCGATCCCATACGTCCGTTGGTCACGTAGGCCGCATACCCAAGTTCGGAAGAGCCGACGGGAATCGCGTCAAAAACCTCGACACCAACATCGCGAAACGCATAGGCGTTTCCAGTGAAAACCCCGTCGACGACCGGGCGCTCAAAAAGCAGGCGATCTGCGACATTCGAAAACCGAATAATGTCCGTCGTGACATGAAATGCTTCGTTGGTCTCATCAAGGAGTGGCAACTTGAACTGCCCGACTCGGATTCGAGTCCAAGGGGTGGAATACGTGGCCGAAGCGTCCACCAGAACCGCACCATCGCCGTCCACCAAGGCGTTTTGTCCCGCATCAATCGTGACCACATAGTTCACGCTTCGATCGGTTTTTGGAATCGTTCCGCGAACTCCCAAGCGCGCACGCGCAATGCGGAAGGTCGAGGTCGAGTCGTTCGGACCAAGCGTATTGAACACAGCCACGCGCCCATTAAAGGGCGATAAGTTCGGGCTCGTTAGGCCATGGACCTCGTCTGCAAAAACCGTCTCGAACGAGGGCTGCACAAAACCAAAAGGCTCGATCGCGACTTCGTCACGACCTTCCTCGGTTCCCTGCAAAATTGGCCAATTGGCGGCGGTGGCTTCGGAAGCAGTCGATAGACTAAAGAGCGCGGGAAACACCCACGCCCAGTGTTTTGCCTTCATGCGAGTCCCCATAGAGGCAATCTTCGTCGTGATTTTTCTGGTCGTTGTCTTCAAGTGAACCCACCTGGCGCGGATCTTTGGGCCGCGGTTTGCTGTTGATGTACGCAGCGACGTCCCAGGCTTCCTGATCGCTCAGGTCGGCCTTTCCAAGGGGCATATTCGCTTTGATGAAGCCCGCTGCGGTGTTGACGCGATGCATGCCTGCTCCCCAGGTGTAGGACTCTGGGCCCC
>JBFFMO010001148.1:0-1927 GCA_041554035.1 Allomicrovenator sp.
CATTCGCCCGGTAATAGTCTTTTCGGTCGCCCGGAATCGAAACCTTGAGCAAAACATCCCAATGCAGCAATTCCTTGATCGACATGCTCACCAGCCCCGAACTCATCTCAAGGTGGGACTGGATATCCCGCGAATTGAGCGGCACTTCGCTGATGTACAAGAGCGCCCAAATTCGGCCATGATGTTTCGAGAAACCCCAAAATTTGATGAAATCGCCGATCGTTTCGACAATCTGGCGCTCAGATTCGCTCAGTGGTTTCATGGTTTCCTGTTGCCGCATTCAAGAGAACATATAACACGATGATGAACTCCCCGATATCGTTTGATACTATTCTGATCGTGGGTTGCGGGTATACCGGAACTCGTCTCGCAGCCATCGCTCAGGCCGACGGCATACACGTGGTTGCGACCCGACGCGAATGGGATGAATCGCCCACGTTCGAAACACTGACTCTGGACGTGACCGACCCGCAAGATCGCTGGCCGCAGATCTTGGGCCCCAAAACCCTTGTCGTGTGGAGCGTCCCCACGTTTCCCAATCTGACCGACCATCTTGAACCTCTTCGCAACGCCTTAAGCGCCGCAAGTGATGCAAATGTAGCGGGATTTATCTACATCTCGTCAACTTCGGTTTTTGGAGACCATGGGGGTGAGCGAGTTTCCGATGAGAGCCCTTGCCATCCCGATGCTCCTGCGGGACTTATGCGCCTTGAATCCGAGAAGATCGTTCGCGACCAAGGCGGTATGATTATCAGGCCTGCGGGCATCTACGGCCCCGGTCGAGACATCGCGACTTCCATTCAAAGTGGGCGTTACGAGGTCATCGATTCAACCAAAATCACCAACCGCATTCATGTCAACGATCTGGCGCGAGCCATACTCTTCGTGGCCCAGCACGGTGCACCTGGCGAGGCTTTCAACGCGGCGGACGGCAAGGGCACCACGGTGGGTGAAGTGGTCGAATTCTTGGTCGATGAATATGGGATTCCACGCCCCAAAACCGCAACGCTTGAAGACTATGCGAATCGGCGTGGTCTTGATGCCGCCGCTCGTTGGAAGAACCAGCATTGGGTCACCCCGGACCTCTTGGTTGAGCGGGGGTTTAGGTTCGACTACCCCGACATCTTCACGGCATACCGCACAGGCGGTATACGCTGAATGCATCGGCGTGCTTGTCAGCAGCCCAACTTGGGTCTACTTACAACCCGAAGCCCCCCAGATGGAGTCATCGTTGAAACAAACTGTCTTTCGAATTTTCCTCGTCCTCTTACTCCTGATCCCTGTGTCGGCTCTTGCCAAGGGCGGTAAACAAGTCCGTTCTCCCGGGAATGTTGGTGTCGGTTTGGGTGCCGGAACATTTGCGTCCGGCCTTTCCCTGAAATACTTCCCGGATTCCGCCATCGCATTTCAGGGAAATATCGGTGCTTGGCGCGGTTACTGGTTGGGCAGCAAACGTGATTATCGTGACTACGGCGGGAGAGGCTCACTGGCTCTCAGCGCCGACGTGTTGTTTGAGCAACCCACCTTTGCTGGCAACGGAGACATCGATCTTGCCTGGAACTTTGGTCTGGGCGGAGGACTTGGTCTTTCCGATTACCGCGATACGATCGGTTTTGCAGCGGCAGGCATCTTGGGCCTTGAAATACTGATCAACGTGATTCCGATCGACCTTGTCCTCGAATTCCGCCCCACCGTACTGATCGTGCCGGATGTGTATTTTGACTTCGTCGACTTCACCGGCCACATTCGTTTCTACTTCTGAAACGTCCATCTTGGCGGAAACGCTGAGTCGCTAAACACCTCATCAATCGTCCGATCTCGGCGTTCAAGACCTTCTTGAGCGTGGTGGATCGGTGTGTCCGCATCTGGATCCTCCAGATAGCGCGCGCCCGACACATTCGTAAAAAGCGTCACCACCAGTAGATCG
>JBFFMO010001149.1:0-1925 GCA_041554035.1 Allomicrovenator sp.
AAATCGACGTTCTCAAAAATATTTGTGCCGGTGGTCGCATGAGAAATCATGGGCGAAAAACCACATTTTTTGGCAATCGCGCGTTCACTTCGTGGATTCCAAAACTTGCATCCGTTGCCATCAATCCCGCGAATTTCGGTTCGTTCTCGGGCCGAAAAAACAATATTTCCGCCGATATCAAAACCGCCAGAACCCTCGTGCTCAAAGTTCATGTTGACGACAAGATCGCCGGCGGACGTCTGGATCGCTGGGCCTTCGATGTGCTGAAAAACTGTGCTTTTGCCGATGGAAACAGCAGGCCAAGGACCTCTATAATCTGAAAACACCCCGGGCCCCCATATTCCGGAGATTCGAACCGATTCTGTCGATATGGGACCATCAGCGATGATCCCTGGCCCACGGAGACCACTCAACACCGTATTGGCGATGGTCGTCGGCTCCAGAGTGCGCAAACGAATTCCAGCTCTCGTGCAAGAATCCTCGCTGAAGTACGGCTCGTGGTCGACGAAGCGCACCTCGCGGCATTCAAACTCACCGTAATAACCATCGACGTTTCCCGCCACCCGGACAGGCTCTGGCGAACCGCCCCGAAACTCGACAGGGCCTCCAGCATCAATGCCGTACCCGGCATTTCCGATGAACCAGGCTGCTCCGTTGATAATCAGCTTTCCACGATAAGTCAGATAGCCGGCCCCCATGTTGCCGGAAACCCCGCCATGATAAACGTTGGGATCTAGAAAGCTGGCGGTGAGCACATCGGCTGCGGTGCCATCCATGATCACGCCGGGCGACTTGTTCCCCCATACGTATCCTTCGCGAAGGGTGATCGACCCCGTCGCGTACACCGCACCTTCGTTAGCGTAGATACTCACGGCGCTGAGGCTAAGCAGCGGCGCATCGACTGGGGTTGAACCGTGGACGTAGACTGCGAACCGACTCGACTTAACGAGTCCCAGACTCATGTCGACCGGCCCAGACCGGACGCTTCGAATGCCAAATCCACCACACTTGCCAATCTCAACATTCGTGAATTTCAGGAATTCGGCATCGTGCGCACTTACGCAATCCCCGTCTGAGGTGATGGTCATGTTGGACAACTCGAGGCTTCCACCTTGGATTAAAAACAGATCGGATTCCCAAGCATCTATCATCGCCTGCCCATCAAACTCGGCATGGGTGGAGACTTCGATCGGATTCGCAAGTCGCACCTCACGCCCCATAAGCCGTGCCCAAATCGACGTGTGCTCCCGACTTGAAGCAGCCTCAAAGGCGGCGCGAATGGTGCAGCCGGGTCGGCCGTCCCACACACGTTCAGCGGTCGCACAACGAGCTGTGTCGGTCGTGGACGAATCTCCCGCAGAGCTGACGACAATATCGGTTGCCGACGAAACGCGCATGATGGCTGTCTTTGCGGTGGCGTCAGAAATCACGAACGCCAGCGCGCCAGAGGATGTGACGCTTCCAGAGTGAAGCCCCGCGGTGAAGGCGGTCAGGCGGATATTCTTGACGGTCCAGGGTGCTGACCGAATGGATATCTCTTGGCCTTCCCGAAGCAAGAGGGCGCCCATCAGCTCGGCAGGTGTCCCCGAAACCAAGACTTTTGAGCCGTCACTTAACGCCAACACTCCTGCAGGTGAACCGCCACGGGCGACATCGACGCTGTAGGCTTCGACGCTAAGGTTTTCATCGAGCCTGTAAGCAGAATGGATATACAGCAGCCAATTGGACGAGCCGTCTAGGTCCTGAAATGCAAGCGAGCCAGCAGTAGAGTACAGCCCTGACACGGCTCCGTTGAGGCCAACAGCCACCTCAAGACGTTGTGATTCGCCATTCGCAACCCGATAGGCCCAGTTGATGGGCGGCAACATGCCATCGAACGTCGAACTTTCGACGAACACGATGCCGAGCAGGTCGACGCCATGGAT
>JBFFMO010001150.1:0-1924 GCA_041554035.1 Allomicrovenator sp.
AGCGTTGCGGCCTGCCCCAGATGGACCATCGCAATCACACTGGCCACGCCGATCACAATTCCAAGCGCGGTCAGGACAGAGCGAACGGCATTGGTCAAAATCGCGCCCAGAGCCATTCTAAACACGTCAAAATAACTCATTTCAGCACCTCGTCCGGTGTGCCATCTTTTCGGATGTCGCCGTCCACAAACCAGACCGCCCGTTTGGCGTGTCGGGCCACGTCGGGTTCATGGGTGACCATCACGATGGTCAGGCCTTGATCGCGATTCAGGTCTTCCAGCAGCGCCATGACGTCAGCCGTTGTGGCGGTATCGAGGTTTCCCGTGGGCTCATCGGCAACAAGCAAGGTCGGGTTAGAGACCAGCGCCCTAGCGATCGCCACCCGTTGCTGCTGGCCACCCGATAATTGCGAAGGCGTGTGATCGGCCCGATCGGCGAGCCCCACCGAGTCCAAAGCGGCAAGTGCACGTTTACGGCGCTCCGCCCGACCGATTCCCTGATACACAAGCGGCAACTCGACGTTATCGAGTGCACTGGTTCGCGCCATTAGATTGAAACTCTGGAAAACAAATCCGAGGTATTTTCTGCGCAATAATGCGAGTTCATCGCGATCGAATTTCGACACGTCGAGACCGCAAAACTCATAGGCGCCTGAGGTCGGCACATCCAAACACCCGATGATATTCATGCAGGTGGACTTGCCCGAACCGCTGGGCCCCATCACAGCGACGAACTCGCCAGCGTGAATCTCGAGGTCGATGCCGTCCAGCGCGCGGACTTCGGTGTTGCCGCTCCCATAGATCTTAAAGACCTTTTTGAGTCGAATGATGGGCTCGCTCATTTCCCGGCCTTGGCGTTAGGGGCGTTTTGTCCAAGCCCCACAATCACTTCGTCGCCTTCTTTGAGCTCGCCCTCGACGATCTCGGTGAATCGACCGTCCGAGCGTCCCGTGAGCACGCGGACTTCTTCGGGTTTTCCGGCTTTCATGATGTAGACAGTGCCCCTTCCGCCAGCGGCAGGGGCTGAGGAGCCGCCAGAATTTGAGCGACGACGTCCAGGCGTCATCACGAGCGGCGAGCCGGATGCTGCGGCTTCGACCTCGGGACGAAAACGAAGGGCGGCATTGGGTACTTTCAACACGCCTTCGCGCTTTCCAGTAACAACGTTCGCGTTTGCGGTCATGCCAGGGCGTAAAAGCCCTTCTTTGTTGTCCACATGAAGTTCAGCGGCATAGGTGACGACGTTATTGGTCGTGGTGGGCGACAAGCTTAGACGACCCACAACCGCTTCGAACTGACGCCCCGGCCAGGCCGAGACATCAAAGGTTGCGGGTTGTTCGGGCTTCACGACGCCGATATCGGCCTCGTCGACCCAAATCTTGAGCGTCATTTTGGACAGGTCTTCGGCCACAACAAAGAGCTCAGGCGCCTGAAGCGACGACGCCACGGTCTGGCCTGGTTCGACGTTTCGAATCAGCACCACCCCGTCGATCGGAGATACGATGACCGCCTTTTGCAGCTGCAACTCGACTTCGGCAAGATTGGCCTTGGATTGTTGGGCGTCGGAGCGAGCGCGATCGAGGTCGGCCCGGGCGCGAACTTCGGCGGTCTGCATGCTGTCGAGCTCGGCCCGTGCAAGCACGCCGTTTTCGACCATTTTCTGGGTGCGGGCTTTTTCGGTCACACTGGCTTCGTGGGATGCAGTGGCCCCGCGAATGGCGGCGCTCGAAGAACTCAACCTAGCCTTGGCCACTTCGCGTTGGCTTTCCAATGTCGTTTTGTCGAACGTGGCCAAGACCTGCCCTGCCTTCACGACCTCGTTTTCTTCAACCAAGACGGTGTCGATCCGTCCCGAAATCTCGGCCCCCACCGAAACCGTGCGAGTGGGTTCAAGCGTTCCGGTGGCTGCAGCCAAGGTGATGATA
>JBFFMO010001151.1:0-1923 GCA_041554035.1 Allomicrovenator sp.
TCCACGTAGGCCGAGACCGCCTGATACGAAGGCTCGTCGAAGGGGGCACGTTCGACGGCAACGTTGGTCAGAAAACATCCAAGACGCGGGCCGTCAACGCCGGAATGGCTCGCGAAAAAGTCCACGACTTCAAGGATTTCATCTAAGCCTGCCCCCGGGGCCTCCAGCAGACCAAAATGCTGGGTGACGACCTCTTTTTCATAGAGATCAATTGCTGCCTCAAAGAGCCCCTGTTTTGAGCCAAACTCGGCGAAGAGGCTGAAGGTGTTGATGCCCATATGGTCGGCGAGTTCTTTGGTGGTCGTTGCGTGAACTCCTTGTTTCCAAAAAAGCTGCATGGCCTTGCGTGCGACCACGTCGCGTTCGTACGATTTCGATCTGCCCATTTCTCCTCCTGACCAGTGAAGGTAGCGACATTCGACGACATATCCAATCACGCGATTGGATACTTCACGCCGCGGCCTTCATCGCGAGGCCGGCGGTTTGGCCTTTCACGACATAATTATCGAGCCCGGCCAAGACTTCGGCGGCTACGCCACTGAGCTTGCGGCGAATCACGACAGCTCCAAGCATCTTGCCCCGAAGCCCTTTTTCAACAAACCATACTTTACAAGTAGGGATTATCTGGAATATGACTCTTTTGGGATTTGAACCATCAAAGAGGCGAAGTTTATGAATGGAAAGTTAAAGGTGTGGACGGTGGTGTTGTTGGCTTCTACTTTCTTGGTAAGCGCCTGCAGCGAAACAGTGAGCAACCAAGAATGTACGTCTGCAGATTCGGCCCTCTGCAGCGCCCAAACACTGAACACCAAGGTGTTTGTGTCACCGCTGGAAGCGATTCAATTACGGGATGAAGGCGCGTTGGTTTTGGACACGAGAAACCGCGAAAAATACGACGCCGGGCATCTCAGCGGGGCCGTCCACACACTGGGCGGCAAGGAATTCCAAGACGAGCTCGGTCTGGTGATTCCAGACATCATCGCCATCACCGAAACGGCCCGACTTCTGGGCATGAATAACGACCAGAAAATCGTGGTGTATGGCGACACGATCTCGAGCAACACGGGCCGTCTTTTTTGGACGCTTGAGTACCTGGGTCATGGCGAAGTCTACTTCGTCGCCGAAGGCTTCGAGGAGATTCTGGTCGAAACCAACGAGGTCGCTTCAACTCAGGAAACCGTGCCGCCCAAAGGCGACTTTGTTGTCGCTTTACGCAGCGAAATCTTCGCCTCCGCCGAAGAAGTTCGGCAGGCCGCTACGGGCGAGAAGCCCGCAATCCTGATCGACACCCGGCGCGAGACAGAATGGCTGGGCGATGAAGATCGAGGCGACCCGCGTCAGGGCGCAATCCCGAACGCGACTTGGTATTATTGGGAAAACGTATACGACGCAGAAACCGGTAAATTGCGACCCAAAGCCGAGCTGAAGGCTGAATTCGAGGCGTTGGGTCTGTTCAAACCGGACTCGGTCATCATCCCCTACTGCCAGACCGGAGTGCGTTCAGCGATTGTCTATGCGGTGTTCCGTTGGCTCGGCCACGACAACGTCAAGAACTTCGACGGCTCGTGGTCGGAGTGGTCACGTGACAACACCCTGCCCATCGTCGACAACGAACCCACGCTCTCCGAGTAGGAATCTTCATGTCACGCGTCGCCCAAATCTTGCCATTTATCCTCGTTTTTTGTGTGGGCACCGACGCCCTTGCCGGGCCCTGGGTAAAAGCCCCGGGTGAAGCGTACCTGAAGGTCTCAGGCTCAACGTTTACGTCGGACCAAGTCGTGGATGCGGAGGGGGTAGACTCGACCACGCCATGGACCTATTCCAACCGTTCCATCACCACCTATCTGGACGTTGGCATCGCGCCACGAACAGGGCTGAACGTATCTTTGCCCTTTCAAATTGCGGCGAATACCTACGACAGCA
>JBFFMO010001152.1:0-1919 GCA_041554035.1 Allomicrovenator sp.
GAAACCCGAAACCCGAAACCCGAAACCCCGCGCCAAAGTGCCACCCCTGCTTGACTCGCCCCCCACATGTTGTCACCTTCCCCGCCTCACAAAAAACCCATGAATCAAAAACCCTTGGGGGGTCACCCGTGACTGAATCACCAGAAGTAGAATTTTTTGACGCCAGCGACGATCCTGAGGACTCCGACGATTCCGGCGACATGTGGGGCGAACATCGGCCTCCACAAGAAACCAGTTTTTTGAAAGCCACACTATTTGGTCTTTTTGCTGCTCTTGCGATGGCTGGAGTTTGGGCCGCGATCGTTGGTTTTACCGGGTTCGAAATCGGATACTTGGCGGTCGGTGTCGGAGGTTTGACGGGGTTTGCCGTCGCATTCGGCGCGGGACTACCCGACAACCGCACGGGCATACTGGCGGCGGGTTTGGCTGTGCTCGGTCTGTTCGTCGCCAAAGTGTTGATCGTTGCCCTCTTTTTGCCGGTTCAGGTCGCAAATGAGCTCGCAAAAGACCTCGATGTCATGGGCACCCTTCTCTACCGCGTCGAGTTCGAAAAGGGCGTCATCGCCCCAGAAATCTCCGATTGGTACGAGGGCGGACACGAAGACGAGGTGCCACCTGATGAACTCGCACACAAGTTGAGCGTGCTCGATGCTGAACTCAAGCAGAAGGCCGGACGCATGTCGGTCGAAGAACGAGAGGCGATCGCGACACCCTACGCCGAGGCATTGGTGGCCGACTCCCCGATTCAGGACAGATTCGACTTTTCGTTTTACGACCTTTTATGGATCGGACTGACCATCGGAGCGGCTGTAAAAACAGGTACGGGCGGCGAACTCATATCTGACCGCTGAACCAGCTATCAAACCACGTGCGAAGGCGACCTCATGGCCTTTCTGTAAGCCTTGTAGAGCGGTTCAAGGACCGCGAGGGCCTGCGGAATCCATCCCAAGAGCAGGAACCAAAGTGCAAAGGTGCCGACGAAGTAAACCAGGGCTTTCACGGGTTCGCGATTATAGAGCTGACCGAGTCCAGGCAATATGAGGCTGAGGCAAGCGGTCACCAGTGGACTGCCTGCCCCACCCCACCACGGAGACTTCGGGTCCCCCACCAGCACCACAAGCAAGGTCTTCTTGGACTTCGTTTCCATGCCTGAAACGGGATTTTCATCGTTCATATCACGTCCCTGAAAACACCATTGACCGGCAACCCGGGTTGCCACGCGTGGTCAATTGTACCCGAAGCCGAAGCCACCATCGTCAACGAAAACCAAGTTTTTCGCGGTTTCTCTGAATAAAACTGCCTCAGGAACCATCTGTGGTTTCCGGCACGCACTTTGCTGTGTATTCGCACGCCTGATTTTTTGGAGATTCGATGTCGCTCAAGATCCACTGGACGCTCGCCGCTTGCTTGACCCTGACCGCATGTGGCGAAGACGCGCCTGAAACGAACGAAGTACCGACCTGTTCCGGCGCAAAATGCGACGTGATTGGTGAGGACGATCGACGCGAAGAATTCCAAGGCGACATCACCGACAAATTGCGTGAAACCGGGCGTTCGACGGCAATAATCGTAGCTAACGACTCGATGATTCCCGACGGCGACTTTGTTGGCTTCAACACTCAAACCTTGGCAGACACCTACATGTTATGTCCTGGCGAGCCCTTCGAAGACCAACCGGTTACGGGGTTTTGTTCAGCTTGGTTGGTCGCGCCAGACACGATCATGACCAATGGCCACTGCATCCCTAGCCAACAAAAATGCGACACAAGTTCCTTTGTATTCGACTACGCCATCAGCGCAGAAGGCCAACCGATCACCTCGGTGCCGGCGAACAATGTATATGGCTGCGATCGCATCGTTGCTTGGGATTATACGAGCGACTGCAACATCGATTTTGCGGTCATCAAACTCGACCGAAA
>JBFFMO010001153.1:0-1919 GCA_041554035.1 Allomicrovenator sp.
GCTCTGTTCAAGGTCCGGATTCGAGCTGCGCTCTTCGGGGCGGAAGGTCAGAATCACGGACAAGGAAATCGGCTGCGTGCGAAGGGTCACTGCGAAGTATTCCAAGAACGCCAGCGTTGAGCTGTCCGCATATTGGGTGTCTTCGATGACGATCACGAGCTGGCGTCGTTGAGCGATCTGCGTCAACACGCGCTCAAGTTGGGCAAAAAGGACACCGGCTTGTTCGCTGCCCGGCATGACGCGGGCTTCGTCGAGTCCTCGCGGCCTCACAAAGTCGGCGATGCGCTCGATTTCGGCCGGTGAGTACTCGCCAAGTTTTGGCAGCTCTCGCCGCAGCGTGATTTCGATCTGGGCGCGTTCAGCGTGTGCGATGCCCCAGAATTCGGCCAGAGCTTCTCGGATGCTTTCGAGCGGCATCGAACGACGTCGGCAGTAGCCAACACAGGTGTCGATGCCAAGATTCCGAAGGTTCGATCGCAAGGCGTTGATGACACGGGACTTGCCGATGCCGTTTTCGCCCTCGAGCAACACAACATGACCGTCGCTGGCCAGGACATGGTCTTCGATGATGCCACTAAGCTTTAAGACGTCGCGTTCGCGGCCGATCAGCGGCAATTCGTAGCGCGGCTTGGAAGCTGGGCGATTGGCGAAGGGATTCTCGGACTGGACGCGTTCCAAGACGTTGGGGCGCTCCCGGGTCGGAATCGATGATTCGTCACGGCTTGTCGCAGGGCGTTTGGGAATCGGAGGCGGAATCGGCCGAGTCGGCTGAGAATCCGGCCGATGATCGTCGATATCGTCGATCGAAATCGCATGCGAAGTCGGGATGGCCTTATGCGGTATCGGCAAGGCATGCTGTGCGGTTTCGTCCATCACCGCGGGCAGCATCGTGGTCGCGTCAGGATCGTTGGGCTCGGAGGCCAGGTCCAGACCATCAGGGACGATCGTCGTTACCGAAATCTCGGGATAGGTGGTTCCTCGAGCTCGTGGCTGGATATTCATCCCGCGCAGAGCCTTGATGAAACCCTCAAGCATCTCGTTGGCGTCAGCAAATCGGTCTGTCGGGCGTTTCTCGCAGCTCTTGCGGATGAACATCCCAAGAGGAGTGCCTTCGAGCTCACGCGTGAGCTCAGGAACCGCGTCGCGAATCTGCTTATGGATCACGTCCATGCGATTGCGCCCGGTGACCGGGGGCAGGCCGGTGAGCATCTCGAAAAGCAAGAGGCCCAAGGCGTAGACGTCGGTGGCAGGCGTGATCGGCTCGGCGCAGGCTTGTTCGGGCGCCATGTACATCGGGGTGCCGAAGATTCGCCCAGCTTTGGTGAGCTTATCTTCGTTGGCTTCCTGGCCTTCTTCCGCGGCCATCGTCATCTTGGCGACGCCGAAGTCGAGCACCTTCACATAATCTTGTTCGCCAAAGAGTTCGCAGAGGAAGATGTTTTCGGGTTTCAGGTCGCGATGAACGAGGCCACGTTGATGGGCTTCGGACAGCGATTTCAGGACTTGAATGAAGACATGCGAAGCGCGCGGCCATTCCAAAGCGCCGCAGTCCTGCACTGAATCGGCGAGGCTTTCGCCTTCGAGCAGCTCCATAACCATGTAGATAAGACCGTCTTCGGTCTGACCGTAGTCATAAAGTGTGATCGTGTTCGGATGCCGGAGTTGGCTGACGTGGTAGGCCTCGCGCCTGAATCGCTCAACATTAACCGGGTCTTTGGCGACACCGGGGGTGAGGAATTTAAGCGCAACTTCGCGTCCCACGTTTTCTTGCAACGCACGGTAAACCGTTCCGAATCCTCCGCTCCCAAGGAGGTCAAGAATTCGAAAACGCCCGGCTACCATTTCTCCGGGTTTCGGCAATGTGGGCAACTTCGCCATAGTCGTCGCAGAACCACTGAAAGTGCCGCCTAAGCAGCGTA
>JBFFMO010001154.1:0-1918 GCA_041554035.1 Allomicrovenator sp.
GACGACGTCCGAACGGGTCCAGACGATTCCGATTCCCAATTTTGTATCGTCCATGGGCAAACGTGCGCTCCATAACGCCCAGATGAAGACCTACGACGGGTACTTCAACGTGGATGTGTATGGGAAAGCCAATATTCCTTGGCACGATCCGAACTGCATCGTGATCGCGAACCACGCCAGCCACCTTGATATGGGATTGGTAAAATTCGCGCTCGGTGATTTTGGCCGGGATATTCGCGCGCTCGCCGCAGCGGACTATTTCTTCTCGAATCGGGCTCGCAAGACCTACTTCAAGAATTTCACGAATCTGATTCCGGTCGAACGCGCCGGGACTCCAGACGTTGCCCTCGCGGGTGCGATTGAGGCCCTTCAAGGAGGCGATACGCTCTTGATGTTCCCCGAAGGGACCCGCGCCAAAGACGGCAAGCTTCGAACGTTCAGGCGAGGCCTGGGTTATCTGGCCGTATCACAACGGGTCAATATCCTTCCGGTCTGGATCGAAGGCACCCATCGAGCGCTTCCTAAGGGGACTCCCCTGCCCTCGCTGACCTCTCGCAATCTGAAGGTTCGCATTGGCAAACCGATTGACGTGATGGAGCTGCTGGCCGGTGCTGGGGACCGCACCAACAACGAATTATGGGATTTTGTGGCCGAAACCGCTTACGCGGCTGTGTCCGAACTGCGCAACGCTGGCGAACCCAGCGTGAAGGGCGCCACCTCGTTGACCCCGATTTTTGAAGAACTGAACACGAAGTTTGAAAAAGACCAGATCGACCAGAAGGTCACGTATTACTGGTCGCTCGGGAATAATGACGACCAAAAGTGGACGATCGAAATCACGTCGAACGGCTGCCAGATCAATCAAGGCAAGCCCGAGCAAGCCGATTGCGTCATCAAGACAACCCCTGAGATCTTCAGGCGGATTGTTCAGGAACGCTATATTCCGTCTTTCGACGAGTTTATGAACGGAACGATCAAGACGAATTCGCCCGACCTGCTCGTGCGCTTCCAGTCTGTGTTCCGGCTTCAGGGATAAAGGAGTACCCATGACGACACTGATCACCGGAGGAACTGGTTTCCTCGGGCGCCACCTTGTGCGCCAACTCGTGGAGCGCGGCGAAGACGTTCGAGTTTTGGCTCGACAGGTCGACCTCGACTTGGCCGATTTAGGCGTTTCGTTTGTTGAGGGAACACTGTCGTCTTCGGACGACGTGCGCCGAGCAGTTGATGGTGTCACCCATGTATATCACTGCGCGGGCCTTGTTGAACGCGATCCGAAACACGCACATCGCATGTACGAATTGCACGTGGACGGCACTCGCCGACTTTTGGACGCATTGCGCCAACAAGACGTGAAAAAGATCGTCGTGGCCTCAACCAGCGGAACAGTCGGCGTCAGCGACGATCCCAATTTTTTGGCGACCGACGACTCGGTGTCGGCCGAAAAGCTTGTGATGCATTGGCCTTATTATCTCTCGAAAATCTACCAAGAGCGGATTTGCGAGCGATACCACCGAGACTACAATCTTCCGATCGTCTTGATGCGCCCCACGCTGCTGCTTGGACCTGGCGACATGCGTGAATCCTCCACGGGTGATGTCGTGCTCTTCATGCGAAAGAAGATCCCGACCGTTTTGTCTGGCGGCATGTCGTTTGTTGACGCTCGAGACGCTGCTGCGGCGTTCATTCTTGCAATGGATAAGGCCGAGCCAGGATCTTCGTACCTGCTTGGCGCCTCGAACATGACCTTGGTGGCGTTCTTTGAAAGACTCGAAGAACTCACAGGTGTGAGGGCTCCTCGAATCGCTGTACCCCGAGACGCCGCGATTGCGGGCGCCAAGGTTCTGGATGTCGCAATGCGCATGCTGGGGCAAAAAGCATCGATAGACCCCGTCTCGGTCGAAATGGGAAGCCGCTA
>JBFFMO010001155.1:0-1912 GCA_041554035.1 Allomicrovenator sp.
CAACGCCCTCGAACCACGGTAACGTAAGCGTCGTACAATCGACGGCAGCAGGTGCACTCCATGGTAATACTTAGGCACCGTTTGAGGAATTCCTAGATTCATGGCTGGAAATATCAAAATGAATGAACATGAGTCGTCGGAATCCAAATTGGGGCATCGGGAACCTCGACTTTGGGAGAATCCAAACCTTGTGTGGGCCGGACTGCTGGCGCTGTGGAGCGTGGGTCTTGTTCGGAGGTTGTTTTTCGGATTCGTGCCTGGCGATTTCACGGCCTATCTGAGCGCCGCCGACCTCTTTGTTGCGGGATTGGACCCTTATACCGACGCCCGTTTTTCGACGCCTCGATACGAAGGTTTTCCCTATAATTATTTCCCGGGGACTCTCTTCGTTATCGCGCCGCTGGCGTATATAAGCACGGTCGTGGCCACCAGTGCAGATTGGGTCTTGCGAGCGATATTGCTGGTCTTCACCGCAAAGACGCTTCAAAAACATATCGTCCCGAAAATTCCAATTCACCATGTGGCTTTGGTGATGGCGCTGCACGAGCCGCTGCTGATCGACCAATTGGTTGGCAACATGGTCACGTACCTTTTTGCGGCCTGGGCGGCGTGTTTGGAGATGTCCAAACGCGCCCAGAATTGGCGATGGCTGGGGCTCGCCTTTGTTTGTGGCGTGGTGATTTCCTTTAAGCCATTTTGGCTGATTCCAGCCGGTTGGATTTTGGTGTCGCGAAGTCGTTGGAAGTCGCTAACGGCATTGGTTCTCGGCGTTGCGAGCACTCCGCTTGCGTCTCTGTTTTTGCCTCGTTTTTTCGATACCTTCGCTGCCCATACCCATGCGATGCGCGACTTCTATTTTTCGGTGGATTTGTTGAGCCTTTTTGAGCCGGCATATTACGTCGCGTTGCCGCTGGCCGCGGCGATGGCCCTTATTTGGTGGCGGCGTTACCCCTCGGAGTGGATGTTTTTGTTGGGGTGTGTTTCGGTGCCGATTTGGCCACGGGTCGCGACGTATTCGTACGTGATCACGTTGCCGTTTTCGCTCTACCTGATTCGTCGATTTGGAATCGCCAGAGGATTGAGTTTCTCGATCGTCACCATTGGGCCGCTGCCATGGTTGATGCGAGACACCGGTTTTCTTCCCGGCGAGCAGCTTGAAAACTTTGTGATGTTCATATGGGTCTGCGCTGCAGCATTCCTGTGCGCATATCTTTTGGTCGCCGAATCAAGGGACGCAGCGCCCGTGGAGGCTCTATGACGACGCCGTTAAAAAGTCCCTGGAAACGCCCCTTTGATTTGGACACGGTCTGGGCCGTGCTGCCATTTGGTTTGATCGGGATGGGTTTTTCGCTCATGCCGCTCAAATCTTGGGATTATTGGTGGCATTTGGCCTACGGTCGCGTCATCGATCGTACACATGAAATGCCGCTCTTCGCGGACTTTCTGTACACGATGCCCGCCGACGCGCCTTCATACGTGCAGGCATGGCTCTCGCAATGGGCGCTCTTTCGAATCCACGAAATCATAGGCTTGGCCGGCGTCCTGATTCTAAGAGATTTCTTGGCCATCGGAGCTTTTGCTCTGCTGGGCTATTGGTCGGCTCGCCGAAGCGGGAGCTGGGCGGTCGGGGCCATTTTGACGCTGCTTGCGGCGCCGTTTGGGTTTCTTTGTATCGCCGCCAGAACTCATTTGCTGGCGTGGCCGTGGTTTTTGCCGTTGATGGCAGTGGCTTATGGCGTGAGGACCGGCAGGTTGAGTCGTTACTGGTTGGTCTCGATTCCGGCTCTGTCTGTGCTTTGGAGCAATATCCACGGCACCTTCATGATTCCCACACTGGTATGTCTGGCGTTTCTTGGGGCCTCGATCGGGGACCGGCTGGTGCGACCGACCGAGTTTTCGAAGACCAAGGTCG
>JBFFMO010001156.1:0-1909 GCA_041554035.1 Allomicrovenator sp.
CACTGAGCCGAGCGTCACATTGGTTTCGGTCATGCTGGCGTCCATGTCGCGCGCCAAGCCGAAGTCTGCAACGTGCGGCTCGCCGGAGAGATCGACGAGGATATTCTCGGGCTTCAAGTCGCGATGCACGATGCCAAGTCGATGGGCTTCCGAGAGTGATTTTGCGATCTGTCGGGCGATATGCGCCGCGCGGATGCCGTCGAGAGTGAACTCGCGCTTCAACAACTGTTTGAGCGTGTCTCCGTCGACATACTCAAGCGTCATGTAGAGCCCGCCGTTCACGGTATCCCCAAAATCGTGGATCGTGACGGTATTGGGGTGCTTAAGCTTGGAGATGATGCGGACTTCCCGCAGGAATCGTTCTTTTGCGCTGGGCGCAGTCAGGCCGATACCTGGGCGAAGCACCTTGAGTGCCACGTAACGATCCATGGGCTCTTGGTAGGCAAGATAGACCATACCAAAGCCACCGCGACCGAGTTCGCGGAGGATCTTGTATTTTCCCTCAAAGATCTGACCGATCTCTAAGGAGTCGTTGGCTTCGTTCGAATTCACGTGGACGGCTCCGAGGACCGCGGTAACTCAAGGGTTGATCGTCATGTCGCCCGAAATATGCTAGTCCATACTTATACCGCACGTATCAGGGATTCGCAAAGATGGTCTCGTATCTCGACGCTCGGGAGATTCCCGACATTCCGGAGGACGCTGTTTCCCTTCATTTTGAGGCGGGAACGCTCGTGATCGATGGTCTGCCCTCGGATGTTCCGTTGGCGCACTGCACTTGGGACGAAAGGGTGGGCCGATGGCGTACTCCGGGCTATCGATATCGTTGGGTGCTGGCCAACCTCTTACGCAGTGGACACACGGTTTGGGACGCGGCGCGTGCTTATGTGCCCGTTGAACTCAGTGAGCAAACCGGCAGGGTGTCCTACGAACACCAACGCGAGGCATTGGCGGCCTGGAAAGCAGCACAACGCTGTGGTGTTGTGGTGCTTCCTACCGGCTCTGGCAAAAGTTTCGTGGCCATCAAAGCCATTGAAGATGCGGGTAGAAGTGCGCTGGTGGTCGCCCCCACACTGGACCTCGTGGAGCAGTGGATTCGTTTATTGACCGAACATTTTGGCGAAACGATTGGCGCGCTGGGCGGTGGGACCTACGATCCACGCGATCTGACAGTCTCGACCTACGATTCAGCGGTGATCCATATGGAGCGCCTGGGCAACCGCTTTGGACTTATCGTTTTTGACGAAGTCCATCATTTGCCTTCTCCGACCTTTCGCTGGGCGGCTGAGGCGTCCATGGCGCCTTATAGACTTGGGCTTTCGGCGACGCCGGAGCGTCCCGATGGCATGCACGAATTGGTGGATGAACTTGTCGGGCCCGTCGTGTGTCGCAAGACCACCAAAGATCTATCCGGCGAATTTCTGGCGGAATACACGACAGAAGTGCTCGAGGTCGCCATGGGAGACGATGACACCCTTGCCTATACGCAGGCCCGTGCACGTTATCAGGATTTCGTGAATTCACAGGGGATTCGCATGGGTGGTCGTCAGGGCTGGCATAATTTTCTGGCGGCTGCGGCACGAAGCGAACAGGGCAGGGAGGCGTTTCGGGCGTTTCGCGCCAGCAAACAACTCGCGATGGCGCATTCACTCAAGTTGGAGCGGGTCGCCGAGCTTTTGCATCGCCATCAAGAAGACCGAACTCTGGTCTTCACCAACGATAATTTGTCCGTGTACGCGATTTCCGAAAAACTCCTATGCCCGGCGTTGACCCATCAAACGCCCCTCAAGGAGAGGGCCGAGATCTTGCGGAAATTCTCGACCGGCGAGTACCGAGTCGTGGTCACGAGTCGGGTGTTGAACGAAGGCGTCGACGTACCCGATGCAAACGTCGCGATCGTGCTCTCGGG
>JBFFMO010001157.1:0-1900 GCA_041554035.1 Allomicrovenator sp.
CACCAGCTTCACGAGCTTCGGTTTCTTTGGCGCCCTTGGCGAAGACGAGAACGCGAGTCGCTTTACCCCGGCCATGAGGCAGGACAACCGATCCACGAACCATTTCTTCAGCATGGCGAGGGTTCACGTTGAGATTGAATGCTGCATCTACCGACTCATCGAATCCAGCGGTTGCCATGCTCTTAACGAGCTGCATCGCTTCAGCGAGAGGGTGACGCACCAAAGGATCGCGCTTCAGAGAAGCTGCGTTATATTTTTTTCCGTGTTTTGGCATGGCTTAATCCTTGACTACGTCGACGCCCATGGAACGGCAGGTACCAGCGACGGTATTCGCTGCCATTTCCAAGTCATCACAGTTGAAGTCAGGCAGCTTGATGGCTGCGATCTTCTTGACTTGATCCCACGTAAGCGAGCCGACCTTATTACGGTTCGGAACGCCGCTACCACTTTTGATACCGAGCTCTCTCAAGATGAGGAAAGAAGCTGGAGGTGTCTTGGTGATGAACGAGAACGAGCGATCTCCGTACACAGTGATGATCACTGGAATACGGACACCAATCTGATCTGAAGTCTGCGAGTTGAACGCTTTGCAGAACTCCATGATGTTGACGCCGTGCTGACCAAGCGCAGGACCCACTGGAGGAGCAGGGTTTGCCTGTCCGCCGGGTACCTGAAGCTTAATTTGCCCCACTACTTTTTTTGCCATGTCGACTCCTGTGTCTGGCCGTCATCTAGACGGGTTGCAGTCTGCGTTGGCATTGCGAATCATGACAAAGATTCACGCCAACTCCTGCGTCTGATCGGGTATTTCCCGACGAAAAAAGCGCCGTCCTTCTACAGTCCGGCGCTCATATTCGCAAGATCTACTTGCGGAATAATTATTCTTCGACGGCGGCGACGACTTCTTTGAAAGAGAACTCAACCGAAGTAGGACGACCAAAGATCTGGACGTACACCTTGAGGCGTTCTTTTTCTTCGTCGACTTCCTCAACCACACCGGTGAAGTCTTTGAAGTTTCCTTCGAGAACTTTCACCTTGTCGCCCTGGCAATAATTGACCCGGGTCTTGGTGTTGAGCGCGCCTTCTTCGATTCGCTGAGTGATCTGCTTGACCTCGTGCTCAGGCACGGGAGTCGGCTTGGTCTGCGAACCACCAATGAAGCCCACGATCTTCGGCGTGTTTTTAACAACGTGCCAAGTCGTGTCGTTGAGTTCCATCTTCACGAAGATGTACCCATTATAATATTTTTTCTTAACCTCACGTCGTTTGCCATTACGCATTTCGACGACGGTTTCCATCGGAATAAAGATTTCCTCGAATTGATCAGCAAAGCCCAAACGGTTGATCCGCTCTTCAAGCGCCAGGCGGGCTTTGTTTTCGTAACCCGAGTATGTCTGAACGATGTACCATTTCTTATCAGTCATTTTCGTACCTCGTTCAGCTGTGAATCAGCAGTAGATCGGTGAGGTAACGCCAGATGGTGTCCATACCGAACAAATAAAGGCTCACAACGACCGTAAACAAACCGACGATCAGTGTGGAGCGCTTCGTCTCCTCGAATGAAGGCCAGCTCACTTTCTTGAGCTCAATCACCACTTCGGCGATATACGAGCGATAATCTTCGCGATTGTACAACCAAACCATCAGACCGGCGGCCATTGCAAAGGCAAGGATCGTGGTCAGGGTGATCGTGTTACCGACGATCGAAACGTCGGGCAGTTGTTCAAAGGATTCCCAGATCTGTTGGACGAACTTATTGAATACCACCACCGCAATGATGAGGCACAATGCGTAGAACAAATTGACGTATCGGGAGACTTCCATCGACATTTCTCCAAAGTGGGTCAAAAGACCCATCTTCGACTGTAGCAGGGGCGGGGGGACTCGAACCCACGGCCGC
>JBFFMO010001158.1:0-1900 GCA_041554035.1 Allomicrovenator sp.
CTGGCCCTGGCGATGACCTATGCCGGCGCCCGCGGGATCACCGAAACTGAGATGGCGACCGCGCTGAATTTTGGATTGCCACAGACCGAGCTTCATCCAGCATTTAACGCGCTGGATTTGGCGCTGATGAGCCGAGAAGACACAGAAGGTGTCAATGGATTGCCGTTTCAGTTGCGCATTGCCAATGCGCTGTGGCTGCAAAAATCGGTCGATTTTCAGGAGCCCTTCTTGGATGTGTTGGCCCTGAATTACGGGGTGGGTGTGAACCTTCTGGATTATTCGGAAGACCCCGAAGGTGCTCGTAAGGAAATCAATGCCTGGGCTGCCTATGAAACTGAAGACAAGATCAAGGAGCTGATTCCAGAAGGGGCCATCACGCCCTACACGTTGGTGGTCCTGACCAACGCGATCTACTTCAACGCGTCGTGGACGGCGCAATTCGACCCGAATTCGACGACAGACGACTCGTTCATGACTCCTGGTGGGGCGGTTTCTGCGCCAACGATGCACCAGATGACGGATTACGGGTATTTCGCGGGAGCGGGTTTTGAGGCCGTGGAGCTTCCCTACGACGGCAATGAAGTCTCGATGGTGGTTTTGTTGCCTGAAGCCGGCACTGGTCTGGCGGAATTTGAGGGGACTCTGGATGGGGCCATATTGCGGGCCGTCTTTACGGGGTTTGAGAATAAGGTTGTCGATTTATCGATGCCTAAATTCAAGTTCCGGTCTCCGTTGGGATTGAACCAAATGCTGATCGATTTGGGGATGCCCTCAGCGTTTGACCCTCTGCTCGCCGACTTCACCGGAATTCACCCTACCTTGGGTCTGGTCATCACCGATGTGTTGCACGAGGCATTCATTGATGTGAACGAAAAGGGAACCGAGGCAGCGGCCGCAACGGCTGTGATTATCGGCGATGTGAGCATCCCGCAGGCCGATGTCATCGTGGATGTCGACCGTCCGTTTCTGTTTCTGATTCGAGACCGGCAGACCAATGCCGTGATCTTCATCGGTCGCGTGGTGGATCCGACGAAATGACTCTTAAAGTCCGCCAGGAAATGGAGAAAGCCAATCTGGCCATTTGGCCTTCAGTGCGTCGATTTGATTGAAATTGTTTGGGAAGAGATCAAAACCGCCGTCGTAAGGCGCAAATATGACACCGCTGTCTCTCGCCATCCAAATTACATGTCCAGGCCACTCGTCGTTGGCCACTGCAGTCAAAACATCGTCAAAAACTCCGGCTCGCCAGTCGACGGGCTTAATGAAGTAGTGCCAGACCATGGGATATGGGTCGTCGTCGTCGACCGTAAAAGAACCCGCATACTCGCCAGTTCTGCCCGCATCATCGCCGCCAGTCTCGATCATCCAGCAGGGGGTTTCGGGGCCAAGCAGGTGGTCAGCAATTTCGTTCGCTCGTGACAGGATGATATCGAGCTCAGCGTCATCTTGAGGATAACGTTTTGATTTGGGTAATGCGTGAAAACGAACCCAGGGTAGATCGTCGTGTTTGCGTAGCAGCCAACCGATGGGACGTCTGCCGGGATGGTAGTGGTCCCATTCGCGGTGAAATACTTCGATATTTGATGTGGTTTTATCTGACATATCAGTGGTCTACGACTAAGTGGATGTGTTTTCCAGTCGATATTGCCGAGTGGTAGCAAGTCGCAATGCAGGATGGGATCGGCTGGTTCGGCGCGCCAATCCGGGCCGCTTGAGGCGGCGCTATTTATGATCCTCAAGAATCTGTGTGACCTGAAGGTGTCGTGGTCACGAAAATCTGAGGTTCGATAAAAGCGGATGGTTAGTAAATCGATTCAAATCAACACGTTGAGTGTTCTTTTGGTGGGTGGCATGGATGCTGCTCTCTATAGAGGTACCGGTTTGGCGGTGATGGATTGGA
>JBFFMO010001159.1:0-1899 GCA_041554035.1 Allomicrovenator sp.
ATTCCTGTTCACTTAGACGCCCGTCGGCGACGCCAACCGAATAGCCCAAACAACGCCAGTAGGGGCATCAAGCCACTAGAACCAGAGGTGCTTTGGCAGCCGCTCGCCTTTGTAGCGGATGGACACTCATCAATAACCTCCGGACAAGTCAAATCGACTGTGATGGTCTCGGTGGTAAACACAATGTCCGTCCCTGGAAGGCGAGCTTCCATCGTCACAGTGTGCGCTCCTGGCTCCAATCGGTACTTTTCTTCGACGAGGGTGGAATCACACACCACGACCAATCGATCGATACTTCGTCCGACCCAAGACTCTCCAGGAGGGATCGAGGTGCAAAGACTCGTTTGTGGTGCCCAGATCTTTCCATCCACGATCGTCGTGTAGTTGAAATTCCCAGGGTCTATGGCCGGGATATTCATACGCAGATCGATCACCGCGCCTTGAAATTCATCGAAACACGAGCCACCGTTCGCCAAGAGCGAGAGCGCGATAGGATAGACGCCAGATGCCGATAATTGGGGGGTAAGCGACGTGTCCAAAGCAGGCCCGACCTGAATCATGACTTCCCGAATCCGGTCGACGACCTCCAAATAAAAAACGCCTGAATCATTGCCATCGCCTTCGCCCGTTTCTGCGTGGAAGCGGTAGATATTCCCCTCGGCCCAATTTGTTGGGCGGATTACGTATAGGCTTTCACTCGGATTCTCGACCGCGAACTCAACACGTGTTCGCTCATCGCCTTCGACTTGTTCGACCCAGATATCGTCCGCTGGATTTTCGCTGGCAAAGCTTGCATGCCACGCAATACCGCCAGCGTTTGCTGGAATAACGCCATCGAAACTGGTCTGGAAAGCATTGAGGCCGGGCATCGAACAAGAACACGCGAACACCGAGGCAGGCACCAGCGATGCTGCGACTAAAAAGGCACCTATGGCTAATTTCGAGAAGTTCATTTTATCCCCAAGTCATTTTCAATATTTTGTGCCAGTCGGCGATTGAATATCAACGTAGATTTTCGGTCATCGCAATTCAACAACGGCTCGCAAACGCCGAGTTTTTCTAGGCCATGTCGATCCAAGCAGCATAGGCAATCGCTGGCCATGCATTATCAATGGATGATAACTCCGTTGGTGGTCGATTCGAGCAGCATAATTGAGAATCTCGTCGAGATCGCTCAACCACTTGATTCATCTGCCTAAAAATCCGGTTCGCCGTGACATGTAAGTGGGTAATTTGGGCGAAGACAGACGGACCCAGCATTCTCGCTGTTTCCAAACTCCGCATCAATAGAACCATCTAGCTCCAAATAGACCTGGCTGTATTCCTGATTCCCAATTTCATGTGGCGCGAATTTGCAGGCAAAACGATTGATCATCTGCTCACTGATTATCCGATCGCCTTCCAACACTGTGATCAATATTGGGTCATTTATGAAACTCTCTAGGTCCTTTGTGCAAAGCGTGACCTCTGCCTCAAATTCGTCGGTCACAGTATCCCCAATAATAACGGGACGCCGGGGCCCTAGAGTCTGATTGATGATTTTTATGGTCCGATCGGCAAAGGCTTCTGCTTTTCCAACGACCGTTATTTCGACAAGATAGTCAGTTTCGACGGGCTCCTCACCGCACCCCAAAAACACCCAAAAAGCGAAACAGAACGCCCAAACTCTACATTCAATACGCATAATTTCTCAAACTCTTGAGCGAAGTATGGGCAGGTCGATACTTCCAGAAACCTGAATCCGCCCCAATTCAATCAATTCGAACTCAAAATCGAAATTTCCGGTCACACGTGGACTTTCGCCCCAGGTAAGACTCTGCAGCGTCCACGTCCCAGAAATCGGTGTGACCGACTCTAGGGGCTGACCGCCACGGTAAAGGGTCAAATCCGCGTGTGAGG
>JBFFMO010001160.1:0-1895 GCA_041554035.1 Allomicrovenator sp.
AGAGCTTGCCCACCTTAATGACGTCTTGATCCAACGTCTCAGTACGGACAACCTGCCCGTTTTGTATGATCTCAAACTGAAGTGCAGAATTGGTCATCTTCTCAACCCATATGCGTCATTTGACGCGTGTATCTGGCACGGATGGTATCCCAAACGTGCCCGTTGCGTTGTCAGATATCTTCCACCGACTTAAGCATTTCCGGAACAAAATCAGACCGAATTTTAATCAGACTGCTTGTTTTTCCGTGTTGCTCGGCACCGATATTGGCCTCGTCTGGTTTCACCAGATTGCCTTCAACATCGTCGGCCTCAAAATCGTACTCGGTCTCTTTCTTGTAGACCACATCGCCGCCACCGCCGCCGCCCATCGCCTCACCAGCAGATGGCATGTCGTCTTGTGCGAAGACTGCTCCCGGAATGATGGTCAGTGCAATCACTGTAAGAATGCTTTTCATCACATCTCCTCAACTGGTCTACTATGCGACACCACGATTCGAGGGAAGTTCCATTCGAATCACTTTTTTTATTCGGGGCAAGCGTACCACACAAAGGTCACGTGGCAAGCAGCGCTCATTTCGGGGCCGGAGCCTCAGCGTCGGCGGGGGGAGCGGCCTTTGCTGCTTCAGCAGCTGCCTTCTCTTCTGCCAGAGCTTTTGCTTCGTCTTCTGCAGCTGCCTTAAGGTCTTGCTCGATCTGAATCTTCTGTCGACGCATTTCAGGAATCTGCTCTCCCGTGACCTGGAGCAACTCCTGAACACGTTGGATTCTCTCATTGGCGTCGTTTCGAACCTCGACCACACCCTTACGGTCGTAGGCCAAGAAGTTCCGATAATGGGTAATCGCCTGTTCGTAATGCTTCAGCGCCTCTTCCATGTTGGCCACCATCCAATCCATCTGCGCCAGAGGATCTTCCGGTGCGTCGCCACGACCCACGCCGATCATCGCGTCTTGTGCCATCATTTCGTGCTCCATGATGCCCAGATTGAATTGCACATAGGCGTTCTCTGGGTCTTGAGCGATGACTTCCTCATAAACGCTACGTGCGCTGGCCAGATCTCCCAAACCACGTTTTGCCACGCCGATCGAAATCTTGGCTTCCAGATTCTTGGGTTCCAGGGCCAACACCCTCTCGAAGAGAGCGATGGCTCCTTCGTAGTTTCGAACGTTCATGATGACCGCGCCGAGATTCATCAGCGCCGCGATATGGTTCGGATCGAGCTCGATCGCCTTTTGGAACTGCCGAATCGCTTCGGTGACGTCGTTCTTGGCCAGCCAAACCATGCCCATGATATTATAGATATCCGGGCGTTTGGCATCGATCTTCTCGGCGTTCAGACACACCAACACCGCGACGTCGTAAGCCTTCATCGCGTAATAAGTGCGTGCGAGGTTCTCGTACGCAGACAGATTCTGCGAGTCACCCGCAAGCGATAGGCGTGCGTGCCTGACTGCGTTTTTGTAGTCTTGATCGTTGCGGAAATAGACGCTCAGGTTCGAGTGAGCCATGGGATTGAACGAGTCGGCTTCAATCGCCTTGAGGAATAGCGTGCGGGCATCTTCGAGATTCCCCGCGTCTGCTTTCATCATTCCCATATTAACGTACGCGGCGCCCAGTCCGGGAGAAACCTCCAACGACTTTTCGTACGCCGTGACCGCGTCCGCCGAGTGCCCCGCTTGTTCGTGCACCACACCAAGATTGAACCACGCCTTGCCAAATCGAGGGTCTTCGTCGACCGCGACTTCCAAGTAGCGTTGAACTTGGTCCAGCGACTTGCCTTCGGACTGATCAAAGGCGACAACAGCCGCTTCGAAATTCTTGATCGCTTCGGCGTTGGTCGTGCCGCCCGCGGGTCTTTCTTTGACTTCACCGTCTTTCTTGTCAGGCGAGCTTGAGC
>JBFFMO010001161.1:0-1893 GCA_041554035.1 Allomicrovenator sp.
GTGTCTGGACGTCTGCGTGACGACTTCATTCTGGTCCGAGTCGACTTTGATCAGGATACGGATGATGTCCGGATGCTGGCCGAGAAGTTTCGGGTTTCGGGCTTGCCGACCGTGGGCTTCGCCTCACCAGACGGCTCCGTCTTGGAGCGGCCATCTTTCGAAGGCAAGATACCGCTCGAAGAGTTCATCCAGCGCATCGACCTGGCTCAAGAGGGGATCGTGGCGGGCAAAGAGGACACGGAGCTTGCCATCGCACTCAAAGAGCACGGCATCTGGACGGCTTTGGTCTTGGTGTTTCTGGCCGGTCTGATGTCGAGCCTGACGCCCTGCGTTTATCCCTTGATCCCGATTACGATCGGCCTCTTTGGCGCGAAGACCGCAGCGACACGAATGCAGGGTTTTCGCCTAAGCTTCGTTTACGTCATGGGCATCGTTCTCACCTACAGCGTGCTCGGTGTGGTCGCGGCATCGGCCGGGTCTGTGTTTGGCGGAGCCATGCAATCGCCATGGGTGATCGGCGCGATCTCGTTGCTCTTTGTGATTTTGGGGCTTGGATCGCTGGGCTTATTCCAAATGCGCCTTCCGGCAGCCCTTCAGAACCGACTGGGGTTGGTTCATGGCTCGGGCTACTGGGGCGCGTTTTTTATGGGCCTGGTTGCGGGCGTGATCGCGGCTCCATGCGTGGGGCCGATCGTCGCGGGCATCTTGTTGCTGGTGGCCGCCGAACAAGACGTGTTTTTGGGATTCGCGCTTCTGGCAACCTTCGCCTTCGGAATGGGCCAACTCTTCCTGATTCTGGGGACGTTTTCGTCGGCCCTGTCCAGATTGCCCAAGTCGGGTGGTTGGATGGACGGTGTGAAAACCGTCTTCGGCATCGTGTTCATTGGTATGGGGTTATATTACGGACGATTCCTGTTGCCCGCGCTGAGCGCTGCGCTCAAAGAGCTTTGGCTCTACGTAGCTTAGAACCCAACTTTGAATTTCAGATAGCCTGAACCCGACCACATCAAGCCTGCGTCGGCATCGCTCGTGATCAGCGCATACCCGGCCATCCCCTCGGCGCCTAACGCCACAAATTGAGAAATATTGAGCTCAAAAAACGCGCCGCCTCGGAAGATGAGGCCGCGGTCGTCAAAGTCACCCTCATCGCCGGCCGGGGCGAAAAAGTAGGCCGTCTGGGCGATCGGGCCAAGGGCCACGAGGTCCACTGGAATCAGGTCGAGGTGATATCCCAACCCCAACAGGTTGAACATGCTTCCGTCTGGATGGAAATTCACATTGGCGAAGACGTCGACGAAGAGAATCTCAGCGCCAAGGGCGAATCCGTACTCTGGACCCACGTCGTTGGCCTGGAAGTAGTGCAGATCGGAATCCCCCCCCATGTAGCCGCCATCACCGCGTGCCCAAACCTGAAGCACCTCGGCTGAGGCCGTGGCAGGAAGAATGAAGAACACGCAAAATAAAGAGGCCAAAACTAATCGTTTCATGGTGGATCCCGGTGGTGGTTCCCAAATTGGACGTAACGAAGTCACAAAATAGTCATTCATCCATCGCAGAGCAATGCGGTGTTCGCTTGACGTCGAAATCACTGTGCATAGCTTGCGCCGCAACGTTTCGCTTCTCGGAGTTCTTTGAATGCCAATCTATGAATACAAATGCCAAGAATGCGACCATGTGTTCGAGGACATGGTGCTCTCTTCCAAAGATTCAGGGCCGGACAAATGTCCAAAATGTGGCGCCCCGAACGTCTCGCGGCTGATTTCTGGAACAAATTTCCAGCTAAAAGGTGGCGGATGGTTTCATTCCGATTACGGCAAGAAGGGCAGCGCGCCGGTCAGCACTGACACCGCGACTGCGAGCAAAGGCAGCGGCGAGACAAGCGCTCCGGCCGAA
>JBFFMO010001162.1:0-1891 GCA_041554035.1 Allomicrovenator sp.
AATTTGACGCGTGGATGAATAAAGTCGGCATCTGGGACGGCAATAAACCCGGCCCACGCTTCGGTGACCAGCAGGTGATCCGATGAGCATCACTCGCCAGATGATCGAAGACCTTCGGGTGCGGATGGGCGAAACCCGGCCGCTTTCCGCGCCAAAACCCATCGGGAAAATCGCGGCTCTTCCAAAGAAGATTCAGGTCAAAGCCCAAGAGGTTTCCGAGTTCGCGGTTCATGCCGCCGAACACACGACGGCCCTGGTTGGAATTGGGCATGTCGGCACCCGTTACGCCACCAATGTGGTTCTGCAATTTCAGGCCGAACTCGCCGTAGCCCACGAGGCGGTCGATGCCGTGCTGCCTGATGGATGGGCCGAATCCAACGGATTGCTGGGACTTCACACACGCGTGACCGACCATCATCAATTCTTGTTGCGACCCGACCTTGGGCGTCGCCTGGATGAAAAATCTGTGGCGCTTTTGAAAGAACGCGCCCGTAAAGACGTCGACGTTCAGGTGATTCTGGCGGATGGCCTGTCTGCGGTTGCATGCACCGGGGCCGGGCTCTCGCTCTTGAACGCCATGATTCAGGAGTGTGAGGCACGTGGCTGGTCTGTCGGAACGCCGATGGCAGCGCAGTTTTCCCGCGTTTGGCTTGAAGACGAAATCGGGCAAATTGTTCGGGCTAAAGTTGCCGTGATTTTGTTGGGCGAACGGCCCGGCTTGGGAACCGGAGACGGCCTGTCGGCGTACATGGTTTATCAGCCAAAAATCGGCAACACCGACGCCAATCGAAATATGATGTCGAATATTCATGAACGTGGAACCCCGCCAAAATTGGCGGCCAAACGTCTGGCTATCTTGGCAGGCGCCATGCTCGATCAAAAGACGTCCGGTGTGACGCTCGATCTTTCGAATCTGGGCGCTGAATTGGGTGACGCTGGCTCCCGCGCACATCGTGCGCCTCAGAAACGCGAGCGTCTGGTGGAGGTGCCAAAATGATTCTTGAGCCGATTCCCCCGAAAATTCTGTCCGTAAAACGCCTGCATAATGCGCACGAAAGCATGTTGCTTGCCTACGGTGCGGACCCCAAAAAGCATACGTCGGTGGGACTCATCACCTGCGACCAAGACGATTCGACCTACGTGGCGCTTGATGAAGCGACGAAACACGCGAACGTCGACGTGGTGTTTGCGCGCTCATTTTATGCGGGTGCGGCTCACGCTTCTGGCCGGCTTTCTGGCGAGATTCTAGGTGTGATTGCGGGCGCAAATCCGGACGAAATCGAAGAAGGCCTCAAAGCTGCGACGCGTTGCCTGGAGCACGACGCGTGTTTTTACACTGCGGACGAAGCGGGAACGATTGCGGTGTTCCCGCATGTGGTGAGCTCAATCGGTCATTATCTGGCCGCACAAGCCGGGTTGAAATTCGGCGATTCGATGGCTTATCTGGTCGCGCCGCCGATGGAAGCGTCCATCGCGCTTGATGCCGCGCTTAAGTCGGCCAATGTTCGCGCCGCAAAAATCTTCCCCCCGCCGACCGAGACCAACTTCGCTGCTGCGTGGTTGACCGGTGACCTGACGGAATGCCAGGCCGCTGCCGAGGCCTACGCCTATGCCGTGGTTCAGGTCGGGCGAGAGCCGCTCGATGGACGCGGCTGGTAGCGTAATTTTTTCACTTGCTTGGGGTGGGCGTAATTTCTGCGCGGCACAATCGTGTTCCGAGGTCGTTTAGGCCACGCTAGACATGCTCGGCCGCACTTTCAACGCCGTGGCACGCTGTTTGCGATGAGAAGCCCCATAATCATGATTGGAGTGCACGATGAAGAAGTGGTTGTTGGTGTTTTTTTTGGGCGGTTGTTCGGCAAACCCTGCGCCGGTCGTGGAGCCAAGCGTC
>JBFFMO010001163.1:0-1886 GCA_041554035.1 Allomicrovenator sp.
AAACCGCCGCACTGCTCCGTCGGGAGTATGGCGTGCCCGTAATTTACCTCACGGCTCACGGCGACGATGCGACCTTTGACCGCGCAAAAGAGTCCGAGCCCTATGGATATTTGCTCAAGCCCGTGAAGGAAGGGGAACTGCGACGAGCGCTCGAAATATCACTGCAGCGCTGCCGTTATGAGCGTGAGATCAGAGAGCGGGAACGGTGGTTTTCGACGAGCCTTCGCGCGCTCACAGATGGCGTTGTGACCTACGATACAGAAGATGAAATTCAGTTCAACAATCCGGCAGCCGATGAACTTGCCCAGGTGGTGCAGGGGGCTGAGAGCCATTTGCGCTCATCTCTCTTCGAAATGAAGTGCCTTGGGAAGTCTGACGAGATGGTGTTCGAGGACAATAGTGGACGTAAACGCACCGTCATTCGTACCAAGAGCGAGGTTAAAGACGAGTTTTCTGTGCTCGGAAGCGTTTTGGTTCTACGCGATATCACCGAACAAATTGAGGCAGCGAGGAACCTCGCCGCCGCATCCCGTATGGCTTCCCTTGGGACTCTTACCGCGGGGGTTGCGCACGAAATCAATAACCCGCTGACGGTGATTGTGGGGAATTCGACCTTTATTCACGACAAGCTTCACGAGGCGGCCGAGACGAATCCAAGTTTCGAACTCGCGGAACTGATCGAGCTCGAAACTGAGGTGCAGGAAGCCGCTGAGCGCATCCGTTCCATCGTGTCCGGGATGATGGTTTTTGCGCATCCGGGGCAGAAGGGTGAGTGTCTAGCCTCGGTCGCAGATGTGGTGGACACGGCGGTCAAGTCAACGCGACACGAGGTTGGGCGCCGTGTTTGCCTGTTGGTGGACCTAGAGACGGATCTGCCATGTGTCGCCATCGATCCAGGGAAACTCGGCCAGGTACTCGTGAATCTGATTGCAAACGCGTGTCAGGCGATGCCTTCCGATGACCACGAGCGCAACGTGATCAACATCAGGGCACGGCTCCACGAAGAACACGTCGAAATCTCGGTGTCCGATAATGGTGCAGGAATGACCGAAGACACGATGAGTCAAGTCTTCGACCCGTTCTTTACGACCAAAGAGGTCGGCATGGGGACGGGACTTGGGCTGTCAATTTGTCACGGAATCATCGTCAGCGAAGGCGGAACGATGTCGGTTCAAAGTGAAGAGAGTGTGGGGACAACCTTCGTCGTTTCACTGCCCGTTCCGTCTGTGACTTCTGAGGAGTCCGTCAAGAGTCCTGAGTTCATTCCGACGGTTCTCGTGGTCGACGACGATCCGACAGTGCAGCGTCTGGTGACGCGAACCCTCGTTGGTTATGAGGTCGTGGGTAGCCTGACCGTCGAAGATTCGCTGGAACGGATTGGGCGGGGCGAGCGATTTGATGCCATTTTGTTCGACGTGCCCTTGGGCGGCGAAAAATGCGTTGAGTTTTACGACCAGATTGCCGCAATTGACCTTAACTTGAGCTCCCGAATCATCTTCGCAATAGGCGGACCGATCGAAGCGGAAGTCGAGGAGCGGTTGCGTGGACTTCCGAATTTCTGTGTTCGGAAACCCTACGATATTCGAAACCTCAGGGAGGTCATGAATGTCACGGTCAACGGGGACTGACCCGCGTGATTTTCACTTAGTCTAGATGACTGTTTTATTATCGAGCCTTTGATTTTCGGCGAGTCGCGAGAGCACTATTTTTGCGACCAAATCGTCGGGGATCGGTGATTTAGGCAGGAAGCGGATGGTCGCTTTGCTGGTGTTCTCCGAATGTAATCAAGCACCTGTCAGTGCCCAGCAACAGTTGCCTCCCGATTCAGCATTGCACTGACCCGAACACCGTCTTCAGTGATTCAATGAGATGATATAGATGGACAC
>JBFFMO010001164.1:0-1882 GCA_041554035.1 Allomicrovenator sp.
AGACTCCGAAGTCAACGAGCGTGATCTCTATATTGAGCACCTCGTGAAGCGAATTCACGAATGGGAGCAACGCTACTTCGAGATGGCGCAAAGCGTCGAAGCCATGGCGCCGTCAGGTCACGAACGCGTGGATGCGTTGGAGGCCGAGCTGCATAACCTTCGGGCTCAACAGGCCGCGCTCTTTGAAGCCGTTCAACGCCAAGACGACCTCGACACCGGCGAGCATGCTCGCCTGCAAAAAGAGGCACCGGTCGAGCCGCCGGAAACAGATAATCTGGGTGAGTCTGCGGAGGAAGAATGATTCGTTCGAGTTTGGTGATGGCTTTGGTCGTCTTTGGGGGCACGTCGCAAGCCATGGCGGGCGGGTTTGAGATCCCTGAAAACACCACAAAGTCCGTAGCGCGTGGCGGAACGGGGGCGGCATCGAAGTCAGATCCGAGTGCGATCTACTTCAACCCCGCGCTCTTGAGTCGAGCCAGAGGTCTTCAAATTCTGGTGGACGTGAACCTCGTTGACCTGTCCTTGGATTTCCAGCGCGATCCTCTGGTGGTGGGTTCCACCACACGTGATTTCGACCCGATCTCCAACAGTGGTGGGATTTTCCCTGCGCCCTTTCTCGCAGCCAGCTACGATTTTGGAATCGAAGGATTCGGCGCAGGAATTGGCATATTCGGGCCAAGCGCCTACGGCAAACGTTGTTTCGGCGATCCGGACAACGAATGCGCGGACGACGATCGCAATTCTGCACGTCTGATGATGTTGGAATCAGACATCGTGCAGGTCTATTTCGCGGCGGGGGCGTCTTACGAGTTTAAGCTTGGAAGCTCGGGATCTCTTGCGATTGGGGCGGCGGCGGCGCTTTCCTGGCAGCGCACCAATTTCACAGTGGTCGTCGATGAATTGCTTGTCAGTCCACCCTTCAATGAAGACCCTGAAAATCAGGCGCCGTTGAAGGCGACTAACCTGCAAGACTTTCAGCCCACGGCTTTTGTCGGGCTGGCCTATTTCAATGGCCCTTTCACGTTCGGCCTCTCCTATCGTCCGCCTCTGGCTTGGAGCGTTGACGGAAAGATGAGTCTGGATCTGCCTGATTCGTTGAAAGATCTGGCCGTGTTGGAAGGCGATGGACTGGTTTTCGAGACCGACATGGCGGGTTCATTACGCGCAGGCGTCGATTACGCGCATGGTGAACATCCTGGCGTCGAGGGCGCTCCGCTCTTTGACGTCGAATTCAACTTTGTTTGGGAAGACTGGTCGCGGGTCGACTTCTTTAAGATCAAGCCGCAAGCAAGCCTCAATATCGCAGGCGTGGGACAACCGCTTTTTGACGTGTATCAACCCAAACATTGGAACGACACATTCAGCTTCCGTTTGGGCGGCTCACTTGGGCTCTTTCCGTGGCTGACTGGCCACGCCGGTGGAAGTTACGAGACGGCGGCCCAAGATGAATCAGCGACCAACGTCGACTTTGTGTCTTGGGACCGAATCACCGGGGGTGCAGGTGCAACAGTCCACGCCACAAAATGGCTGGATGTGGACCTTGGCTATTCGTACACCTACTCCGCGGATCGAACCGTGACTGACGGTGCGGTCTACCAGCAAATTCCGATGAGTGGGTGTGTTGGGCCCGACTTCGATGCCGACGCGTGTGCCGTTCCGGGGACTCCACCGGGCAATCCACAAAATAACGGTGAATGGTCGTCGTCTTTTCAGATCATCAGTATTGGAACGACGTTTAAGTTCGACCCGTAGGGCCGATATTATCGTCAGGAGTGACGCATGGGACACAGATCCTGACCCGCGTCCCCTTTCGTCGCGCGGACGAAAAGTTCCAGTACCCACCTGTTGCTTTCAAGACTTCGGCCGCGGCTGAGAGACCCAG
>JBFFMO010001165.1:0-1881 GCA_041554035.1 Allomicrovenator sp.
CATGCGAACGGCGAGCTTTTGATACAAAGACGGCAAGGTCCGCTGAGTCATGTCGATGGCCTTGGCGTCGTTTCCAATCAAGATTCGCGGCGTGTTTCGTTTGATGCCCCGGATGATCGTTTCAGCGGCGTCTTCTGGCGAGGTTTGCGCCATGCGGTCGAATTGTTTCACCAGATCCCGCGAATCGTCGAATCGCGACATCGGGCGAACCCGGCCATTTCGAACGATATTGGTCTTGATGCCGCCCGGGTGGACGCTCGAAACATGGATATTGGCCTCTTCGGCAAGAAGCTCCAATCGCAACGATTCGGTGAATCCGCGCACTGCAAATTTAGATGCGCAATACGCGGCCTGCGTGGGCACGCCGATGATTCCAAAGATGCTCGAAATATTGACGATATGGCCTTCATCCACGGATCGAAGAATGGGCAGGAAAGCCTGAGTCCCCGAGACCACGCCCCAGAAGTTGATGTTCATCAACCACTCAAAGTCCTCCAGTTCCATGTCGTCGACCGTGGCGCGGAGCGAGACTCCGGCGTTATTCACCACGATATGAACCTGACCCGAGAAGTGCTCGACGACCTCGTCACGAAAGGCAAAAAACGCCTTACGGTCGGCCACATCAAGTACCTTCTGGAAGACCTTGACCCCGAGGGCTTCGGCCGCGGCTGCAGTCTCGGCCAGGCCGACCTCGTTGATGTCCGAGATCGCCAGATTCACTTTTTCTGTGGCCAGCGCAAGTGCGAGGCTGCGTCCGATGCCTGATGCGGCGCCGGTGATGACTGCTGTTCGACCGTTCAATGTCTTCATGCCGGGCGTCTCTCTTCGTGCTGACTCGGATCGAAATCCTTGCCGGAAGTTGAAACGAAGAACTACCACCCTTGATGTCGTAGTGAAAAGCTGAGCCCGCCGTGTTCAAGTCGGCCCCCTTCGTGCGCTTTTGCGAAACTAGTGGCTGGACTCGGCCACTGCGGCGATATCAGCCAGGCATTCCTGCCCAAAAAGTACGTCCGTGTCGCCAAAAATAAGTCGGGCAATGAAACCAAGAATGTCGTTCAGTCCCTCGTTCTGCCAGAACATCACGCAGTCTGGGTTGAGGCAATGCGGGCCGTTTGCGCTGTCCAAATGCTCCGAGGTCAGCGGGATTCCTTTGTCGACCAATCCCACAGCATGTCCGAATTCGTGCACCAGCGTGGTTTGTTCGACGATCGAGGCTCCGGTTTGGTTATCGTAGACGGGTTTGAACATCGCGATGATGCCGGTATTTCCTACCGAGACGCCGATGACCTGTTCGTCACGAACTCCGTCTACGGCATAATAGCCATCCAGAAAAATCACGTAGAACGCGCGACTCGTCGGCGTATCAAAAAGCTGTCGGTGCTCCGCTGCAATGGAGACGATGTCTTGAGGCGAATAGTCGTCGACGCCGTCAGCAGCCAAAGCCTCCATCTCGTTCAGTGACGACGGGACAATGACCTCGGGCGAAAGACTCCCGTAAACGGCTTCCACGTTCGTTTCGAAGAGATTCCAGGTGTCTCCGCCTGTTAGCAGCGAAAACGTATAAGGCTGGGCGCCGGCCTCGTAATCCACTTCGAACTCGACACGTAGGATGTCCGATCCGAATGCAGATACGCCGGACTGCGTGGCATCATCATCGGCGCAAGAGGCGATGAAAAAGAGCGCACAGAGCGCGATCGTAAGAGTCCTGATCATGGAATGGCGCTCAAATGATGAAGAGGGGAGTTTGCCCCGAGCGATCTCGGGGCCGGTGGCTACTCGCCAGCACCAAAGAAGTCTGGGCATTCAGTTTCAAGCTGGTCGCAAGCCGACGGCGTGATTGAAATTTCTGAATTTGGGTCAGAATCAAGGGTCATGTCCGCA
>JBFFMO010001166.1:0-1877 GCA_041554035.1 Allomicrovenator sp.
GAGGCCGTCGTGGTCGATGCCGTGAACCGAGTCGGCGTCGAGCTGTCTACGGCGTCTCCGAGCCTTTTAACCTATGTTTCAGGCATCGGTCCGGCGATCGCGACCCGTATCGTCGAATACCAGCGTGAAAACGGCTTCAAATCCCGGGCTGAACTCAAAAAAGTCAAAGGCCTTGGTGAGCGAAGTTTCCAGCAATGTGCAGGATTTTTACGATTGCGTGATGCGGCGGAACCGCTCGATACGACGGCGATTCATCCCGAAAGCTACGCCGGTGCCCGCGCGATTTTGAAGGCAGCTCAAGCCAAGATTGGGGACTCGGACCTTGGTCAAAAGCTGGAAGGTCTGAAGCGGAGCGGGGCGCTCGATAAAATCGCGGCGGACCACGGGCTTGGCCGTTTTACTTTGGACGATATCCTTGAGGCCTTGGCACGTCCCGGCCGCGATCCTCGTGGCGATGTGCCCGCCCCAGAGCTGCGTGCTCGCCAGATTTCGTTCGAAGATATCCGCGAAGGCATGCGAATGAGCGGAACCGTCCGCAACGTCGTGGATTTTGGCGCGTTTGTGGATCTAGGCGTCAAAGAAGACGGGCTTGTCCACATCAGCCAGATGGCCGACGGTTTTGTGAAAAACCCGCACGACGTGGTTGCCGTGGGCGACCGGGTCGACGTCACCGTCGTGTCGGTGGACACCAAACGAAAACGGATTGGGCTGTCGATGGTTTAGACGATGAGCGGTGAGCAGTGTGCAGTGAGCAGTCAGCAGTGAGCAGTTTGGTTTGGGAAACTCCAGCTTCGCCTCATAACCTCGGCGCGGCTGGAGCCATCCGCACCAATCACAACGTCGACACCAAAGTGCCAGCCGTTCGCCGCTCGCCGCTACTCGGCGGGTTCAGGAGCGGTGACGATCGCTTTGCCTTTGACCAGGCGGGTCACGTCTTCCAACGCGAGGTACAGACACGGCACGATGATCAACGCGATTAGGGTGGTGAAGAGCACACCAAACCCAAGGCTGACCGCCATCGGGACAAGGAATCGGGCCTGCGGTGAGGTCTCCATGATCATCGGTGCGAGACCGAAAAACGTGGTCAGCGAGGTCAAGACAATGGGTCGGAAACGTCGGGTGGTGCCAGCGACCACGGCTTCCCAAGTGGTCATGCCGCCTTTGCGGAACTCGTTGACCGCGTCGACCAAAACCAGCGAGTCGTTCACGACCACACCGGACAAGGCGACGATGCCCATCATCGAAATCATGCTCAGGTCAAAACCCAGCAAAAGATGCCCGAAGAGCGCCCCCACAAACCCGAAGGGAATGGCCGTCATGATGATGAGGGGCTGGGTGTAGCTTTTGAAGGGCAACGCCATCAGCGCGAACATCACGAAGAGTGCGAACAGGAAGCCGATTTTCAGTGCCCCAAGGCTTTCTGCGCGGTCTTGTTCCTGACCCGCGGTTCCGAAGGTCAGCCCAGGGATATCGCGTTGCAGATCTGGCAACACACTGGTCATCAGGCTGGTCGTGATTTCCGCAGTGGTGGTCACGGTTTCATCTAGGTCCGAAGACACCGTCAAAACGCGTTTTCCATCCACTCGCGAAATCGTCGTGTACGATTTTCCGCGAACCACTTCCGCCGCCTGCGCAAGTGGGATTTCTCCGCCAGATGGGGCTCGCACCAACATGTTTTCGATGTCGGCCTCAGACGTCCGTTCTGAAAGGGGTCGACGCACAAAAATACGGAGTTCATCACGCCCGCGTTGCTGGCGCGCGACTTCCGCTCCGTAGAACGCTCCACGCACCTGACGGGCGAGGTCGGACTCGGTCAGGCCCAGCGCCCGGGCCTCGGCACGCAATTTGAGGTCGATTTGGTCCTTGCCCAACGTGAA
>JBFFMO010001167.1:0-1873 GCA_041554035.1 Allomicrovenator sp.
CGAAACAGGAGCTGGAGTTTTTGAAAGCCGGTCTACCCGTGACATCCAACCCACCACGAGTTGGCTTGACCTTAGATATTATTGGGGAACAGGCAATGGCATCAGAAGGCAAACAAACTGCGTTTTGGGACTCGCTTACGCTGCTTAGCGATCTCTATATGTTTCTCTTATTTTTTTCAGTAATTGGGAGATTCGGCGCGCGGCTATTGAGCCCGAATAACAAAGTGTTCATGTTGGTCCCCGGTGTCGCGCTGGGGCCGTTCGGCGTGTGGTGTGCCAGTGCAATCGCGATGGGCATTTTGTATGTGGCAACGCCCATGGGTTCAATCTTATCGTCAGTTTCCACGCCAGTTGTTGGCACCTATTATGGCTTGGGTGCCTTGAGTTCGGAGATAAACCTAAAACCGGACATGAACGCGATGATTGCGCTTCTCCTGCTTGGTTTGACGCTTCATGTCGCGAGCGTTGTCTGAGAGTTCAGGAAGCCCTCAACAGATCCGAGGTAACTGTTCACCTGACAACACATCTAGCACTCTCTTGGAGCCAAACGCGTTTCTGGCGACGACACCAAGGTTGGTGGTCGTGATTCCAATTTGGCGAGCGTTTTCGCTAAATTCACGAAGTGTATTGAGCGTTTTTTCGCCGTGTTCCGCAGCCACAATCACCACAAAAGTTCCTTCGTTGGCCACGTAAAGCGGGTCGAGCCCAAGCAGCTCACATGCGCCATTTACGGTGTTTTTGACTGGGATTTGGGTCTCGTCGATTTGCATGCCAAGGCCGTGTTCAATCCCCAATTCATTTAAAATCGTGGCCAGTCCTCCGCGGGTTAAATCTCGAACGACTCGGACCTGGATCTTTTGGTCGATGAGAGCCTGAACGGCCGGCCAAATCGAGCCGCAATCGCTTTGGATATCCGAACTTAATCCGAGCTCTCCGCGGGCCATCATCACGGCGATTCCGTGGCGACCGATATCACCGCTGAGTAAAATCGCGTCACCGACTTTGGGCGATTTCCATTGGTCTTGGACGACCACACCAATGCCCGTTGTATGGATGTAGACGCCGTCTCCTTGCCCACGCCCGACCACTTTGGTGTCTCCGGCAACAATCGAAACACCAGCACTTCTTGCCGCTTCGGCCATCGAAATCACCACTCGCCAGAGTTCCTCAATTGCGAAGCCTTCTTCCAAAATAAATGAAGCCGTCAGATGTCGTGCTTTTGCGCCGACACAGGCCAGGTCGTTGACGCTTCCGAACACGGCCAATGACCCAATGGAGCCGCCTGGGAAAAATCTTGGCGTGACGACAAATCCGTCCGTTGTGACCGCGATTTTGCCTTGGATTTCGCCAAGCACAGCGGCGTCGTTGCCGTTAAGGCCCTCGTCATCAAAAGCCTCGCGGAACATCGAGACAAGCTGTTGGGTAAGTCGTCCGCCACCGCCATGCGCCATGATGATCGAGGGATATCGGTCGATGGGGAGTGGGCATTGAAGCGTCATTTTAGGCCTCGGTATCTAAAATAGGCGGCGCACGCACCTTCGGCTGAGACCATGGGGGCCCCCATGGGGGATTCGGGTGTGCAGCCTTTTCCAAATTCGGGGCATTCTGCTGGCCGAATCAGACCCGTGAGCACTTTTCCGGCAAGGCACCGTGAGGGTTGAACGATTTTTGGTTGGATTTTAAATCGTTTTAGCGCGTCAAAATCTTTCCATTCTTCCCGAATGATCAGGCCGCTCATCGGAAGGTCTCCGATCCCTCTCCAGGTTCGTGTGCCGACCTCAAAAACTTGGTCGACCACCGAGCGCGCGATGGGGTTTCCGTCGTTGGCGACGGCCCGTTCGTACGCATTCTGACAGCCGTTTTGGTTGGACTC
>JBFFMO010001168.1:0-1872 GCA_041554035.1 Allomicrovenator sp.
GATTGGCGTCTGCAACGAGGCATCCGATCAGTGCACGAGCACGGCCAAAACCGACGGAACGGTTTGCGACGATGCTCAGTACTGCACAGTCTCGGATGCGTGTGGTGCGGGAACGTGTTCGGGCGCAGCGCGAAGCTGCGCCGCGGTCGCTGACCAATGCAATAACGGCATATGCAACGAGACCTCGGATTCGTGCGTTAAGGCGAGCAAAACCAACGGCACCAGCTGCAACGATGGTTTGTTTTGCACCACGGCGGATTCTTGCACCGCGGGCAATTGCAGTGGCACAGCCCGTGATTGTTCGTCGGTAGGTGACCAATGCAATAACGGCACCTGCAACGAGACCTCGGATGCCTGCCAGCCGGTCCCGCGGGCCAACGGAACGGCCTGCAATGACAGCCAATTTTGCACCGTCAGTGACACGTGTTTCTCGGGCGCATGTCTGGGAGGACCAGGTCGCGATTGCTCCGGCGCCACCGGTGGGAATATCTGTTTGCTCGCCACGTGCAACGAAACAACAAATATGTGCACGACTTCAGACAACCCTGTCTGCTGTGACGTGAATAAAGACGCCGACCTCGACGGCATCAACGAATGCAACGACTGCGACGACTCCGATGCGTCGATTCGCCCGGGCGCCGTGGAGCGCTGCAACGGTGTGGATGACGACTGTGATGGCGCGATCGACGAAGACTTCGATCAAGACCTCGACGGTTTCACGCTGTGTTCAACGGACCCAGCGATCTTCGACTGCAACGACACCAACGGCGCGATCAACCCCGGCGCACTGGAAAATTGTGGGCCGATGAATACCGGCAACGGCCTGGACGATGACTGCGACGGGTACATCGATGAGGGATGCAATCCTTGCACGACCACCGACGTCGACGGCGACGGCTGGAGTGAATGTGACGGCGACTGCGCCGACAACGACAACACTCGATTCCCCGCCGCTGTTGAACTATGTGACGGCAAGGATAATGACTGCAATATCTACACAAAACCCAATTGCGGCGTGTCTGACACCTGTAATCAGGACCTTGACGGCAACTTCGCCAACGACCCCGATATCTGCCAGCCAGACCAGATCTGTGCCTGCCTGATTCAGGGCCGTAGTTGCTCAGGCAATTGGAGATGCACTTCGTTTTGTAATTACAGCACGACCGGTCCGCTTGGCGACGGATGTCAGGCCGACCAAACCTGCGGATTGGACCTGCTCTATTCGGCCAATATCCACGGATGCAATGTGAATACGGACCCGCCTGGCACCAAATCCGGTGGCGTCGCCTGCAGCCAGGACAGTGAATGCCGAAGCCTTCAGTGTGACAAGCCTTGCGTCGGCCCAGGCTGCAACCAGAAATACTGCACGGACTTGTGTACGGCCGACGACCGATGCGGCGCAGGCGCCGTTTGCCGTGTCTTCAGAACTGCTGCAACCGCAAGCGCGGGCGGCAACATGGATGGCCGTTGTTATCCGACCAGTCTGATTGGTGGAACCACGACCCTCGGAAATGTGTGCACCAGCGATTCCACCTGTAATCACGCCATTTGCACGACCGACCCGAACACGGCCCAACGTTATTGTTCTCAGGGATGTTGTGATGACTCGGATTGTTCTGGTGGTTACACGTGTTCCTTCTCAGGCTCGGCCGAAGAAGCCCGGGTTGCCTTCAGCCCTCCAGGGGCCAAGGCCTGTACCAGCGACACACAATGTGTTGGAGAAGGCGGATTTTGTTTCAACAACAAGTGTTCATGGCGCATCACCGAGACCACCGGTCAATGCATCAAAGATGTGCCGGCTCAGGGAGTTCGGGTGGCCGGTCAGGCCTGCGCCAGCAACTCACAATGCCGCAGCAATTTCTGCGAAAAGGA
>JBFFMO010001169.1:0-1870 GCA_041554035.1 Allomicrovenator sp.
ACAGAATCGCGATGAGCGAAAACGAGACCGTGTTCAAGGCGGTCAGAATCCAGGTCAGGAACGAGACCTCATCTTTCCACGTCGTCAGGTCCAACTTCTGCCCCGTCCAATCCTCGCCGGCCACTTGCTCAAATTTGAAGAAAAACGGCTCAGGACGATAATCCATCAACGTGTAACCTTCTTTGATCAACATCGTTCGGAGCTCGCCCATCGTCGCCTGAGCGTCGTCGATATCCTTCAAATAGATCAGAAAGCTACCCGTCGTGGTGTCGCTGAGTTGATAGAGATTGAGGATGTCTTTTTTGGGCATGAAGACCGACCACGAGCTCAGCATCCCCACGTCACGCATGATGGCCACAACCGTCAGGTCGATCGTGTTTGTTCTGCCGCCAGGGCTCTCGGCTCGGAGCGTCACGACGTCGCCGATTTGCACAGCCAGCCGCTTGGCTTGCCCAGCAAAGAGCATCACCGTGCCGGATTCCGCCAACTTCTGCGGGTCGCCAAAGGCCTCGTCGCGCCCGCCCTCTTTGTATTCGCTTTCTTTGGCCAATTGCAGGGTCGAAAACAAAACCTTTTCTTGCGACGCGTCGATGCCGTAAAGCCCTGCCTGAATCGACGCCGACTCACCGACCACCTTGGCCCAACCCCGATGACGGTCGATGAGGTAATCGAGTCCAGGAGTCTTTTCTTCGAGCAATTTACGAAGCGGCGCGGCGTTGGTCACGATCGGTGATGAGTCGCTTGCTTTGGTCTTATGAAAGCCAGCAACATTGATATGACCGGCAGATAAAGTGGTCGCAGCGCTCACAAGGTTTGAGGACACCCCTGCCGTCAGCGAATTCAAGAGGACCAAAAAGGCCGTCACAATCGCTACCGCGAGGGTCAGGAATAACGAACGGCGTTTGGCCTGAATCAGGTTGCGCCAGGCAATGGTAAAAAATATTCCCATCAGTCTTTCCCTCGCATGGCCACCACCGGCTGAACACGTGTTGCCACGATCGCGGGATAGAGTGTTGAAATGAGGCTGACCACCAGGATGATAAACGCCCCAAGGAAGAGGTTTCCTGCACTGAAAGTGGGATGCAATTCCGGGCCTCCAAAAAGGAAGACCATCACATCATTGGGCGCCTTGATGCCCACCACCCCAAGCCATCCAATCAATCCCGCCCCGAGCCCCGCGCCAATCGCACCCGCAATCACGCAGAGAGCGGTGGTTTCAAGCAGAGTCATCAACATGATCGTCGATTTCTGAGCCCCAATCGCCCGCATCGTTCCGATTTCGGGAATCCGTTCCATCGTCGCCATGACCATCGAGTTATTGATGATGACCAGCGCCACCAAAAAGATGATGAAAATCGCGGTGTAAAGGACCAGGCGAATCACCAGAATAAACTGCCCCACCAAGCCCGAAGCCTCTTGCCAGTCGATCGCTTGAATTCCCAATTCTTTCATTTCTGAAATCTGGTCGATGAACGAGGTCAGCCCGGAAGGGTCCTTCAAAATCACGGCTGCATTAAGGACCACGCCCTGATTCAAGTCTTGGGGTTCGTACGATTCAAACTGCGCCACGAGGTTCTTGTCGCGTTCAATCACCACGTCCACCGTAGAGTCCTTGAAGTCAGCGACCGACTCGATGTCGGCGTCGCCTCCGAACAACGCGTCCTCGGCGTTCTCAGCCGTCACGGCTGTGACTCCTGCCTCGGCTTTGATGTCCGAAAGCTCTTCACGCTGATCCGCGGTCATTTTTCCGTAGAGGGCGCGAAAGGTGACGAGGTCCATGATATTTGTGCTGCCCGCAAGGTCAGAAGTCTCGAGCCCGCGGAAATTGAATGTCCCCCAGATCTTGACCTTCACGGCCTTGGCGTAGCCC
>JBFFMO010001170.1:0-1865 GCA_041554035.1 Allomicrovenator sp.
CACGATCGGCCTGCCAGCGACAAGCCAAAGGGTCTTCGCCCAGCGTGGGCGAAGACCCTTTTTCGACTGACTCCGTGGGGTCTCAGGCGGGATCTGAGGCGGCTCGATGCGGTCGCTGCCGAGCTGGCCCAGCGGCTGGGCGGTCTCGATGGACGGCTGGCGGCGTCCGATCTCCGGTTCGACTCGGTCGAGCACGCCCTGCGGGAGAGCCAGCAGTCGTCGGCTCGCTCGGAGCAGGCGACCCAGTCGATGCAGGGTGAGCTCGAGCGGCTGCGCGACGACCGCGCGGTGCGGATCGAGGTTCGCCTGGATCAGCTGGAGCATGAGCTCTCCGGACTGTCAGCCGAGATCACCAGGCTGCGCGACCGGGTGGTGCCGGCGGTGGTCGAGCGCGGCAACGTGCTCGCCTGCCAATTCCATCCCGAGCTTTCGGGCGAATGGGGCTTAGAGCTTATGCGAAGGTGGACCTCATGCTGACCGTACGTGTGATTCCTTGCCTTGATGTAAGCCATGGTCGAGTGGTGAAGGGCGTTCGTTTTCAGGGGCTTCGTGATACCGGAGACCCGGCCGAATTGGCCGAGATGTACGAGGCCCAAGGCGCCGACGAATTGGTTTTTCTGGACGTGTCAGCGACGCATGAAGGGCGAGACACGCAGCTGGAGACGGTGCGCCGGGTACGTGAGAGAGTTTCGATCCCGATTACCGTCGGGGGCGGGGTCCGTACCGCCGACGATGCTCGGTATTTGTTGGAAGCCGGGGCCGATAAGGTTGCGATGAATACCGCGGCTGTTTTAAGGCCCGAATTAATTCGAGAAATTTCGGAACGGTTTGGTCGGCAATGCGCCGTGGTCGCGGTGGATGCCAAACACACGACCGCCGACGCCTGGGACGTCGTGATTTCTGGCGGTCGGAAATCGACCGGGAAAGACGCGTTAGAATGGCTGAAACTGGCCGAAGAGCTGGGCGCCGGAGAAATCTTGCTGACCTCGTGGGACCGCGACGGAACTCGTTCGGGTTACGACCTTGAATTACTGCAAGCGTCGTCTGATGCCGTCCGTGTGCCCATCATCGCGTCTGGCGGGGCCAATTCCGCCGCGCACCTATTTGAAGCCCTTGAGCACGGCGCTAGTGCGGTGTTGGCCGCATCGATTTTTCATGATGGCGACATGACGGTGCGGGATGTGAAGGCCGAGTTGCGCGGTCTTGGTGTGCACGTGCGGCTTTGAGTTGTTCACCCGAGCTTGAGCAGGGGGATATTGAACATCTAAGTTTAATATCAAAACTGCTTTTGATGCATCAATTATGGCGCTGAGTGATAAATAAATACAATCTACATATTCGGCTTTCAGGTTCTTTTGTGAAATGATTAATGCGTTTGATTTTTCATTTTTTCCTGAAGAGTCCTCGCGGATTCTATAACTTTATTCGTGTTTTTTGTTCTCGTCGCTTTTACTAACTTTTGAGCATCACCAGTTAGTGGTAACTTTGAAAAGTTAATTAAGCTATCAATTTTTATCCATTGTTCCACGCATCTTCTTTCTGTTAATTTTTCGAGGATAACGTCATCATTAATTAGACAATCATCTAAATAGTAAATCCACCTGTCGGTAGATATTTTTGAGAGCATATCGAGAGACTCTTCTGCTGCCGCCCAACATGTGCCCCATCGATTTCCGACATAAACAGCAAGAATAGCAGTCATGCATTTCGAGAAAGCATACGCAGGTATAACTGATCCGAGTCTTGCTAAGACTCGCATTGGTGCTGGTTCAGTATAAAAATTATTAGCTGCGAAATGAACCTCCAAAAGTTTTTGAGCGGCAGCAATAAAAGTTCGTGAGCGTAGGTCCTCAGGGACATAATCA
>JBFFMO010001171.1:0-1863 GCA_041554035.1 Allomicrovenator sp.
CCGTATTTATCGACGCGTTCCTGCCCGGTCTCGAGGCGAAATTTGGCGCGAAAATTGAGCAGGTTCAATTATTCAACGGCGGTCAATCACGCGCCAGTTTGGCCTTCATTTACTTCGAGGATTTGAGCATTCGCAGCGTCGAATTTAGCGGAGACAAAAACCTCAAGAGCTGTTTCGCGGCCTTCGCGGAGCGCTTTGGTGGGTCGACGGTGCACCGCATTTACGATTCCGGGCTAGACACCAGCCGTTTCACGGCTTGGGATGATTTGACAGCTAACCCGTTGGATTGGTCAAAAAAGAAGGCCCCAAATTCCCACCGCAAGACAGAATTGGTGGATGAAAAAACGAAATTCTTCGGCTTCAAGCCCGGAAATGCCAACACGGGTTTCGACTCGGCAAATTTCCAGTCGGTGTTTGCGACATTCCTGCACTCACGAGGCGCCAAAGCCTCCACGCCCAATTCCACCGACCTCGCCGCGCTGGAAGCAGCGGTCGGAACAGCATTGCCGCAGGATTTCAAGGCACTCTATGGGGCTACCGACGGCATCAAAGAAGTCTTCCATGGCTTCGATTTACTTTCCGTTTCGGACGCAAAAGCCCAACACGAAAGCTGGATGGCAATTTATGATGATTGGACTCTGGAAGCCCTGCAAAGCCAGCAAAGGGCCGAGGCCGGAATTTATCCGGTTTATTTCAACCCACGCTGGATTCCCTTTGTGGATTTAGTCGGTGGAAACTACCTCGCCATCGACCTTGGGCCGGCGACGGGAGGCACCTACGGCCAAATCATCACGATGGGCCGAGACGTCGACGGAAAACGCCGGGTGGCCAAAAGCCTGACCGAATTTCTTCAGAAATCCGCGACCTACGACGGGTCCAAAAACCATGAGCTATACTCCGTCTTTGGTCGCCTGAAATTCTGATAATCTTCGGGATGGGCCTGAAATTGGACGGTCTCCGAAGTTTTACTCTGTCCAGCAATCCCGCAATCGACCCTTGTCAGCACCATATACAAGTGAAACCGGAAACGGCCCAACGAGGACTGCGATAAAGAGTGTGAGGTTCTTTGACAGGCCGATTGATTTGAGGTTTTGCCAACAATTCACACGGAATTCACAAGGGGTTCATGGAGGTCCTAGATAGTGCCATTTATTGCGCTGCCGAGGAGGTCCCAAATGCGCCGAATTCCTATCGCGCTTGCTGTGGTTGGTTTCTTGTCCGTCTTTTTTAGCGCGGCCTTCAATACGTGCATCATTGGAAAGTTCGCCCAACAAGGCTGCCCCCACTTGCACCTTTGGGAATACCTGCCTGTTGGCATCGTTCTGGCGAGCCTCGTGCTAACGGGCGTCCGACTCGCCCGACAGCGGGCAATCCACGAACACATTTTTGAACAGCCTGCCGTCCGCCCCGCCCGCGCGACGCAAGATGACCGTGCATTTGAGTTTGGTATCATTACGGCTGGTTTCTTCGCAGCGCTGAGTGTCAGGGCGGCCATCGCCCCGGTCATCATCCATGACTGGTACGTCTTCCCGCGTCTGGACATCGGCCTCGCGCTGATGTTGCTCATGCTCGCCCCTCTGTCGAGGTCATGGTTTGGAACGGCACTTTCAATCTTGAGCGGCGCGGTCGTTTGGAATCACTGGTTTGGATGACTTCATGGAGACTTGCACAACGGCTCCCCCTGTACGTTGGCCTTGGATTTTCATTATTCTTGCGTTGCTTTGCGTCGCGTCGTTTCCGTACCAGTCCGGCTGTTTGCTGTTCGACACTTCTGCGCGCAGTTGCCCCGGGCTGCACCTTTGGCACTACCTCCCCATTGGAGTGCTCAGCGCGAACATCGGACTGGTCTTCATGCGTCTGGCC
>JBFFMO010001172.1:0-1862 GCA_041554035.1 Allomicrovenator sp.
GCCGGCCTCGCCCATCTTGATTTCGTTTTTTCCGTTGCGAATTTCCGGGTGAATATAAGGCAGCCCCACGGCAGCAAACACCTCTTCTTCAGTGTTCATGGGCCCGACGGGGGTTTCGGTCGGATCGTCATAAAGCATGACGCCTTTCTCAGATATCTTGAGGCCCATGCGTTTTGAGCGAAGTCTCATCTGGATATGGTGGTCCTTATCCCCCGTAAAATAGTGCAGACCTGCTCCAAAAAGATGCCGGTCAACGATGCGTAAATCGGCCTGAATTTCGTTGGTGATGCGCACCGACGCGCGACTGTCCCCGTCAAAAATCACTTCGACGACTTCGGGCAGGTTCTTGAAATAGCTGGCGACGGCGCGCGGATCATCGGTGGTCACCAAGAGGTCGATGTCTCCAATCGTTTCTTTGCCACGCCGAATCGAGCCGCCGACCTCGGCCCGGTCGACCATCGATAATTCCAGAATCTGGCTGCGCAGCGAATCCGCCAGCGATTTGGCCTCGGGCAAAGGATAACGCCGGCCGCGACCTCGCTCCCAACCCTCGATTTCGGCCAATAATTTGGTCTGAATGGCGGCCCCAAATTGCGGAGCCTTGGCCAGTTTGCCTTCAAGCGCTGCCGCTTTGAGCATCGCGACGCTCGCGATCCCTAAGTCCTGATATAGAATCTGAATGCGTTTGATCCCAAGGCCCGGAATCTCCCATAACTGGGTCACATCGTGGCCGACGCGATCCAGCAACTCCTTATGCCGCGGGCTATAACCCAGCGTTCGCAGCGCCTCGAGCTCTTCTTCGATGCTCTCGCCAATTCCCGGAATTTCATCCAGACGACGACGGTCGATCAGCTGCTCAACCGGCTCGCCGAGGTCTTCGATCAAACGCGCCGCGCGCGAAAACGCCCGGACCTTAAAGAACCCGTCGCCAACCACACGTTGCAACGTCGCGATCTCGTTGAGAATCTGGGCGTATTCCTTGTTATCCAATCGACGACCTTATTGACTCGGGGCGCAACCGGCGCAACCCTACGCGCCGAGCATACCCAGATTCTGCGGTTGTCCACAAAACGAGCTCCTCTTTGCAGGTTAGCATGCTGCCTTTTTTTGCGTTCACGCTCGTTCTCAGCGCCACGCTCCTCTTTATCGTCCAGCCGATGGTGGCCAGAATGCTTCTGCCACTTCTGGGTGGCAGTGCCGCCGTTTGGACCGCATGCATGCTCTTTTTCCAAGTCGCGCTGCTCGCAGGCTACGGCTACGCGCATGGACTTGCCCGGCGAGTCGGGGTGAAACGATGGATGCCGCTGCACGTGGGGTTGATGGTCTTGGCGGGCCTCACCCTGCCCTTTTCTTTCGCGGACACGACGCCCGACGCAAACGCCCCGCTGGTATGGTTGCTTGGAACCTTGGTCTTGCGCGTCGCACCTGCATTTGTGCTGATCTCGGCCTCGGCCCCCATGCTGCAATATTGGTTTGCCTCGACCCGGCACACAGCGGCAAAAAACCCCTATCGGCTTTATGCAGCCAGCAATATCGGAAGCATGGTCGCGCTGCTCGGTTACCCGGTAGTGGTGGAACCCCTGCTCGGATTGCATGACCAGAATATCGCGTTTGGCGTTGGTTACGGCCTTTTGGCGATCTCGATTGGCGTCTGCGGCATGATGACCTCCAAGAATCTGGACACTTCATTTGAACAGACGGTCCAGGCGGCGGCCCCCCTGAATTGGTCGCAGCGCGGGCGGTGGTTGATCCTGGCCGCCATTCCATCGAGCCTGATGCTGGGCGTGACCCAATTCATCACCACTGACCTTGCGTCGGTCCCGATGCTCTGGGTGATCCCGCTGGCGATTTATCTGGCGACC
>JBFFMO010001173.1:0-1862 GCA_041554035.1 Allomicrovenator sp.
CGGCCACGTCAACAGAATCAGAAGCGTGCAGAGTAATGGCCGTTTCACGTGAATGCTCCGAGGAATGGGTCCCACAAATTGGTCGATTCAAGACAGCTTAACAGACGGAAAGGCGTCGTCCCAGTGGGAGCCCGGCGCATGACTCTACAAATCGCATCGCGCGCAGGAGGATGACCGCGTACCGGTTCAGTATGAAAAACCCAGTGCTAGATTCATGACTCGAGCGTGGTTCCAGCCACGCTCCAACATCTTAGTGTTGGCCGCCGTCTCTTATGGTCCATGCATTTGGCGCGCTGGTTAACACACTTCGAGCCGAAATGGCCGCCTGAGAGTACTTCGCCTGGCCCATGTCTAGGGAAACGCCTGGCTGAACAGGCCGCGCGGACCAACCCATTAATAGCGCGTCGTAATTGGCTGTTGATAATGAAGTCGCCGAGGAGAATATGCCTTCCATATCAGTGACCGAGGACACGTCCCACTTTCCTATGTCTTGGTTGAATGAGTCGAAATTCTCATTCCATTTCGATGAGTGCCAATCCCAAATCGCGCCAATGCTCCACACCTGCCGCCATTTCAACACCCGCGAGATTTTCGAGTCGTTCGACAATGCCAATATCCTGCGTCAATGCTTCCATGATTTGATCGTTGGGTAGGTGGTGACAAAGACGTTGGCTGGCGAGAAGGTAGGTGGTTTGGGGTTGTGGTTTGAACTCAAAACAATCGAGCTCTAGGATTGCTTTTTCGAGTTTATTCATACCCAATAGCTGTCTGGATATGACGTGTTTGTATTGAAAATCCTCCGGTATCTCCCGGCCGAGATCCTTAGAAAGTTGTTCTAAAGTGTGATCCTTAGTCAGTTGTTTGATAGCGCCGTTTTGAATTTTATACAGGGGATTACTGCCGATATGAACCACGGAAGCTGTGTCATCGTAGAAGTGAATGGCTAGTACGCTAGCGGTCCCAGCCCCAGCAAATATGGCTTCCCAAAATTCGAGAAGCCGTGCGGAGTTGTTTGCGTCCCAAAGTACGCTATGGGCGTGTTGCACCGCTTCGCTCAACCCGTCCTCGACCAATAAAGAACTGATTTTGTTATTGTCGAAATAGTGTTCGATGCATGAATAATCTTCTTTATTAACGGCCTCGTAAGCACTCCATGGAAGTGGTTGGACGGGCTGTGTTTTATCCTCATTCTTGTATGCATTCTTCAGACGATTGAAGAATCTTTCTATCGTCGCACTCACAAGCTTGCAGGCGGTTGAGCCATCCATCTGTGGATGTGACGCATTTATCAGCAGAGCAATCAACTGGCCATCTTCAGGTTCAAAAAATGATGTCATCGAGTCTGGCCTTTTTCGCCAGTTGCCCTCTCCTGAGGGAATCGTGAAACCATAGGCATCTTCAATTTTCATGCTTTTTATGCTCCCTTACGAACCCTTATGATCATAGCAATATAAGAAAGATGACGCGAAGGGACCAATCGCAAGCGCCTGGATCCACGTGTACCGAGGTCCAATCGCAAGCGCGGCTGGAGCCAGGTAGGTGTACTGCCAGCGCGGCTGGAGCCACGCGTACCCGGGACAAATCGCAGTGCAGGCCATAGGGCCTGCGCACGCAAGTCGCAGTCTATTCTTCGGTGGGTTCGGCTGGAGTGCCTTCGTCCTCGAGGACTTCCGGTTCGACGTCGTCGTCGGAGTCCAGGCGGATTTCGACAGGTGGACGGTGGGAACGAATCAGATGGCCACGTTGGATGATGGCCTTGCCCTTAGTGCCACGTCGAGCGGGTTCGAATTTCGATTTCGTGGCGCGAATGATGACACGAGCGCCGCGGTTGGTTTCGACGTCCAGCCCATCAAGCGCTTTGC
>JBFFMO010001174.1:0-1862 GCA_041554035.1 Allomicrovenator sp.
CGCCCGGTGGGGATTTGTCCGCTTCCAAAGCCCTGTGACTCGATTTCCCTCAATACGCCGGCCTCGGCAAACTCATAGAACGTCGCTTCATAGCCGGCATGTGCAGGTTGATCGACGCGCCAGATCCCTTCGAAGTTCTGTTCGGCCGCGTTGGGTGTGATTTCTGGCCGTGTGTCTGGTTCCGGCATGTCTTCAGCTGTGGCGTCGATCACGGCTGAAGTGTTCGGTTCTGTGAAAGACCAACCGTCGGCGTTGTTGTCGGAACAAGCTGACAGAATCGATAAGCTGACGACAAGTATTTTCATGCGGCCATCAGACCCAAAATCGTTGGATTATTCAAATTGATTTCGCGGATCTGGCCATCGACTCACGAACGAAGCGTGAGGCAAGTCGCAAATCGGAAGGGCTAGACCGCGGCCTGGCGAAGCGGTCGCAAAGCATGCGATAGGACCGACGGGCCGGGCTCAGGTCGCAATGCTGTCCATGGGGCCTGCACCGCGAACCTTGAGTACGCCGCATGCATCTACACCTCGGGCAGGTTCGCTATTCGGCCTGTCGACGTGTATTGTCTCGCCCGTCATTTGGCGTCGCACGGCGCATTGAGGCGCCCATGTTTGAAGAACTCTATAGCAGCGCTTGGAATCATCCAGGTGCAGCCTGGGCCAGCGCATTCATCATGCTGCTGGTCGTCTTGCGTCGTCTTCCATTCTTTTGGGCGTTCCTGATTGGCGCGCTCGCCATGACCAGTGCGGACGCAATGATCACCGGCGGTTACAGCCGTTTGGGCGGGGAAACGTCGGCCATCTTCCCAATCTTGTCCTTCTTTTTTGTGCTTTTTGGCGACTGGCGTCTTTATCTTTTAACGGAGCGGTTTTCGGGATCGAAAGGTCCTTCCGTCTGGCTTCGATCCGGCGCCATCGCCATCATCCCGTCGTTGCTGGTCTACGTGATCGGCAAGGTGTCGCCCGACTTCTTTGCGGTCTCTCGCGTGCTCTACCTGACCTACGAATTGACGTTCATCGCACTGGCGTTTCTGTACTTTGCGTTCGTTCTGCGGCCGCGCCTCGCGAATCTGGGGGCAGACACGGCTCGATGGCTAAAAATCGTCTTCAGTTTTTTCCTTATTGGGTATGTTGGGTGGGCGCTTTCGGACGTGATTATCTTGTCAGGGTTCGAATGGGGACACGGTCTCAGGATTTTGCCGAACCTCATGTATTACGCGGGCATCATACCCGTCGTGTATTTCACGGCACCGGCAGAGGAACGTTCATGGCCCCGAATTTGACGGCTCGATTCGCACTGATGTGTGTTGTGACACTCATGGCGTGCGAATCCTCTACACCGCCGGTAGATGTGCCGATTGAACCCGCCCCCGTGAACTCGGTCAGCGCCGAGCGCTTGGCACAGTCCCTGGTGTTTAAGTCGGAAGGCGAAATCGTCGCGACGCTGACGGTCGCAGAGATCGCCAAAGCCGCTCCGCTGCGGGTTTGGACGGCCTTTGACCCCTATTACCAAAGGCCCAAAACTTGGCGTGTTTTTGAATTGGCGCCGGCCCTCAAACTCGCGTACGGCAAAGATTTCGAGAAGTTGAAGGACGAAGAACTCATCTTGCGAGCCCAAGACGGTTATCAGGTCCCAACCAGTGGCCAGGACCTGCTCCGCCCTGGTGCATTCATCGCGATCGAGGACATGGAGGCCCCCAGCTGGGAGCTGATTGGCCCGCAGAAAGCCAATCCCGGGCCTTTTTACATGGTTTGGAAAGGCGCCGACCAACAAGACCACGAGGTCTTCCCACGCCCATGGCAACTGGCCGAGATCGAGGTCGCCAAATTTGAGCAGCTCTATCCGAATACCGTCCCCAA